>JBDSYO010000029.1:0-2705 GCA_039925625.1 Lapillicoccus sp.
CCGGTATGCCGCGGCTGCCCTCGCGCGCGTTCGCGGCCCTGCTGGCCGACGACGACGGGCGGATGACGTCCTCCGAGCTGGCGGCCGCACTGGACGTCAGCCCGGCCTCGGTGTCGAGCGCCGTGACCTACCTCGCGCGGGTCCACCTCCTGCACCGGGAGCGGGAGCCGGGGAGCCGCCGCGACGTCTACGTCGTGCGCGACGACGCCTGGCACGACGCGATGATCAACAGCCGGCTGGTCTACCTGCCGATCCTGGCCGCGATCGGCTCCGGGGTCGCGGCGGTCGGTGGGGCGAGCACGGCGGCGGGGGCGCGGCTGGCGCTGTCGGCGGAGTTCTTGGAGTTCCTCACCGAGGAGATGGAGGCGGTCGGCCGACGGTGGGAGCAGCGCCGCACCCGGTGACCGGACCGTCGAAGTGGACCGTGTCCGATTTGTAGGCCGGCTAGGGGCGAAAATCGGACATGCTCCAGCCGTTCGGTCCTGTGGATAACGGGAGAGGCGATGAAGCGCGACCGGCCAGGCTCGACGGATGGTCGCCCCCGAGCTACTCCTCGCCCGCCTCGGTGGCGTCGCTCGGTGGAGCCAGCTGCGCCGAGGGTGCTCCCGACGCCGGTTGCGACGTGCGGTTGCAGCCGGACGCATCGTGCGGACCGCACGCGGCCGGTATGCGTTGCCGCTGGCCGATGCGGCGAAGACGGCCGCCTCCCGGTTGACGGGGCAGGTGTCCCACACGTCGGCCGCGATGCACTGGGGCTGGGCGGTCAAGACGACGCCCGTGGTCCCGCACGTCACGGTCGGGCAGCATCGCACCATCTCGGCCGACCGGCGGACCGACGTGGTGCTGCACTACCGCGACCTTGCGGAGGACGAGGTCGCCGGCGGGGTCACCACCCCGGTGCGCACCGTGATCGACTGCTGCCTCGACCTGCCGTTCGACGAGGCGCTCGCAGTCTTCGACTCGTCCTGGCGCGACGGTCTCAAGCCGCGCGAGGTGCAGCTCGCCGCTCTTCGTCTGCCCCGCCGGTCTCGGGACCGGGTGCTGGCGGTGGCTCGCGCCGCGGATCCCCGGGCCGCCAACCCGTTCGAGTCGGTGCTGCGCTCGATCGTCAGTGCGATCCCGGGGCTGCAGGCCCAACCCCAGGTCCTGATCGACGACAGCCGGTTCACCGCCCGCGTCGACCTGGCTGACGAACAGCTTCGGATCGTCCTGGAGGCGGACAGCTTCGAGTTCCATGGGACGCGCAAGGGCTTGGACCGGGACTGCCGCCGATACAACGCCATCGTCGTTCGGGGGTGGTTGGTCCTGCGGTTCACCTGGGAGCAGGTGATGTTCGAACCCGGCCTGGTGGCGTCGACGGTCCGGGCCCTCGTCGCTCTCCGAACCGAGCGGCCGCACCGACGAGGTGGACCGAGTCGCATACCGGCGGTGAAAACGTCGTGAAACCGGACATCGTCCAGCTGGTCGGTCCGACCCGGGCGGCGGGGGGCGGCATCACGGACTGAGTAGCATCCGCACCATGTCCGACGGCGCGCGCTCCGAGTCCGACCTGCCCATCCGGGGGACCTACGACGTCGAGGACCTGGCGGGCTTCGAACCGGCCACGCAGCTCGGTGAGCCCGGCGTCTACCCGTTCACGCGCGGCGTCTACCCGTCGATGTACACCGGCCGCCCCTGGACCATGCGGCAGTACGCCGGGTTCGGTACGGCGAAGGAGTCCAACGAGCGCTACCACCAGCTCGTCGCGGCGGGCACCGGAGGGCTGAGCGTCGCCTTCGACCTGCCGACCCAGATGGGGTACGACAGCGACGAGGAGATCGCGCACGGCGAGGTCGGCAAGGTCGGGGTGGCCATCGACTCGGTCGACGACATGCGGGTGCTCTTCGACGGCCTGCCGCTGGGCGACCTGTCGACGTCGATGACGATCAACGCCCCAGGCGCCGTCCTGCTGCTGCTCTACCAGCTGGTCGCCGAGGAGCAGGGCATCCCGGCCGACCGGCTCACCGGCACGATCCAGAACGACGTGCTCAAGGAGTACATCGCGCGCGGCACCTACATCTACCCGCCGCGGGAGTCGCTGCGCCTCGTCTCGGATGTGTTCGCCTACTGCCAGAACGAGATTCCGCGCTGGAACACGATCTCCATCTCCGGCTACCACATGGCCGAGGCGGGCGCCACGCCCGTGCAGGAGGTGGCGTTCACCCTCGCCAATGCCAGAGCGTACGTCCAGGCCGCGCAGGCGGCCGGGCTCGCCGTCGACGAGTTCGCCCCCCGCCTCTCGTTCTTCTTCGTCGCCCGCACCACGTTGCTGGAGGAGATCGCGAAGTTCCGGGCGGCCCGCCGCATCTGGGCCCGGATCATGCGCGACGAGTTCGGCGCCAAGAACCCCAAGTCGCAGATGCTGCGGTTCCACACGCAGACGGCGGGCGTCCAGCTGACCGCCCAGCAGCCGGAGGTCAACCTCGTCCGGGTCGCCCTCCAGGGGCTGGGGGCGGTGCTCGGCGGCACGCAGAGCCTGCACACCAACAGCTACGACGAGGCCATCGCCCTGCCCACCCAGAAGGCCGCCCGCCTGGCCCTGCGCACCCAGCAGGTCATCGCCTACGAGACCGACGTGACCAAGACGGTCGACCCCTTCGCCGGCTCGTACGCGATGGAGGCGATGACCGACGACATGGAGCGGGCTGTCCTTGAGCTGATGCAGT
>JBDSYO010000030.1:0-3008 GCA_039925625.1 Lapillicoccus sp.
CGCCGCCCGCGCCGGGCCGAGGCGCGGCAACGCCGTCGGAGCGCGGCGGCCGGTCGATCTACGAACGGGCGGCCGAGCTGGAGCGGGCCGCCGACGACGACCCCCGGTGAGTGCGGCCGGTCCCGCGCTCAGAGCAGGACGGTCGTGAACGTGCCGACCTGGCGGTAGCCGATCGCCCGGTAGGTGGCGCGTGCAGGCGCGTTGAAGTCGTTGACGTAGAGCGTCGCCAGGGGCGCGACGTGCTCGAGGATGAGGTCGGTGGCCGCCGCCATCAGTGGCTCTGCGAGCCCCAGCCCGCGCATCCGCGGGGTCAGCCACACGCCTTGGATCTGCGCCGCGTCGACCGCCGCCGAGCCGACGTCGGCCTTGAACAGCACCTCGTCGTCCTCGACCCAGACGACGGTGTGCCGCTCGGTGACGAGCCCTGCGATGAGCGCTCGGTAGGCCCGCGACGAGCCCCGGTAGGGCGGGTACCCGATCTCGTCGGTGAACATCGCGGCGGCGGCGGGCAGGATGAGGTCGACCTCCTCCAGCCGGGCGAACCGCACCCGCGGGTCGGCGTCGAAGCCGATCTGGTCGGAGGTGAGCGACGTCGCCAAGAGCGGCTGGGAGGTGCGCACTGCGCGGGCCCGCCCCCATGCGTGCTCGAGCACCGACCACAACGCCCCGACCTGCTCGGACGGCCCGAAGAGCGAGGCGCATCCCTTGTGCCAGCGCCGGATCCGGTGGGCGAAGGCCTCGGCCGTCTCGGTGTCACACTCCACGGGCACGACGTTGGCCGACGCCCAACAGAGGGACCGAAGGCGGCCGTCGCTGCGGTACCCCAGCAGCGACCCGGGGGCCGTGCGCAAGGCCCCCTCCTCGATGCGCGCGGCGACGAAGACGTTGGCGGCGGGGTCGCGTCGACACAGCTCGAGCGCCTCGTCATGGTCGGCCATGGTCAGGGCGCGCACGGGCGACTGGGTGCGCAGCACAGGTACAGCCTGCCTGGCCCCGGGTCCGGTTGTCGACCGATCCGCCGGTGCGTCGCCGAACCGTGAGCCCGAAGGGACCGGTTCAGGCGGCGCGGGCGAGGTCGGTGGGGAGCACGGGGACCCGGTCGGTGGAGGGCGTCGGAGTGCTCGGCGCGGGCCGACGGCCGGTCCACGGGCCGAACGTCGCGGAGCCCGCCCACGCTGAGGTGACGGCCAGGAGCCCGCCGCCTCCGGCGACGAGGAGGAGACTGATCGCGTCGGTGGGTGCGACGACCCCCTCGGCCCCGTCGAACCACAGCGTCTGCACGAGCAGCACGGGCGCCGCCGCCACCGACAGGACGGCGACCGCGCGACCCACGCTGCCCCGGCGCATCCCCCAGCCGCCGAGGAGGAACGCGGGGAGGAAGGGCAGCCCGGGCCCGAGGAACAGCGCGACCCCAGGGAGGGCCAGGGCCCGCCAGGCGTTGGTCGCCCCGCGGAGGCCGGCAGCGTGGGCCACGCCGACGAGGGTGCCCGCGAGACCGGCGGAGACGAGGACACCCAAGGTTCCGCGCCACGAGAGCTGCTGGTCGCTGGAGACCATGCCCATCCACAGCCGGGCCCCCACGCCCCAGGCGAGCCCGAGTCCGAGGCCGCGAGCGGCATACCGCAGGGTGTCGACGCGACCGGTCGCGAACCGCGCCTCGCTGGTCATGGCTCTCCTTCGTCGGTGGACGACGGAGAGGAGGCACGAGGATGCCGGCCCGATACCGGGCCGGCGGTCCGGGCTCAGCTGACGGTGACCCGGGGGGCCTCGCCGTCGGCCGGCTCCATGGTCTCGGCGAGGCGCATGGCCTCCTCGATGAGGGTCTCGACGATGTCCTTCTCGAGCACCGTCTTGATGACCTCGCCCTTGACGAAGATCTGGCCCTTGCCGTTGCCGCTGGCGACCCCGAGGTCGGCCTCGCGGGCCTCCCCCGGCCCGTTGACGACGCAGCCCATCACCGCGACGCGCAACGGCACCTCGAGACCCTCGAGCCCGGCGGTCACCTGCTCGGCGAGGGTGTAGACGTCGACCTGGGCCCGGCCGCACGAGGGGCAGGACACGATCTCGAGCTTGCGCGGGCGCAGGTTGAGGGACTGCAGGATCTGGATGCCGACCTTGACCTCCTCGACCGGAGGGGCGGAGAGGGAGACCCGGATGGTGTCGCCGATGCCCTTGCTGAGCAGGGCACCGAAAGCCGTCGCCGACTTGATCGTGCCCTGGAACGCGGGGCCGGCCTCGGTCACCCCGAGGTGCAGGGGCCAGTCCCCCGCCTGGGAGAGCAGCTCGTAGGCCCGCACCATGACGACCGGGTCGTTGTGCTTGACCGAGATCTTGAAGTCGTGGAAGTCGTGCTCCTCGAACAGGCCGGCCTCCCATACCGCCGACTCGACGAGCGCCTCCGGGGTGGCCTTGCCGTACTTGGCCATGATCCGCGGGTCGAGCGACCCGGCGTTGACCCCGATCCGGATCGAGACGCCGCGGTCCTTCGCCGCCTGGGCGATCTCCTTGACCTGGTCGTCGAACTTGCGGATGTTGCCGGGGTTGACCCGCACCGCCGCGCAGCCCGCGTCGATGGCCGCGAAGACGTACTTGGGCTGGAAGTGGATGTCGGCGATGACCGGGATCTGGCTGTGCTGCGCGATCTGCGGCAGGGCGTCGGCGTCGTCCTGGGTCGGGCACGCCACCCGCACGATGTCGCAGCCCGTGGCCGTCAGCTCGGCGATCTGCTGCAGCGTCGCGTTGACGTCGGTCGTCGGCGTCGTGCACATCGACTGCACGCTGACGGGTGCGTCACCCCCCACCTCGACCTTGCCGACCCGGATCTTCCGCGTCGGCCGCCGCGGGGCGAGGACCGGAGCGGGAAGGGCAGGCATACCGAGGGAGACGGACATGCCTCCAGTATCTCAGCCCCCGGACGGTCCCCCCGCCCGCGCCCCCGCGCGCCCGCCCCACCCGCGCCCACCCATGTCGCCACCCTGCACACCGTGTCGGCGTCGGCGTCGGCGTCG
>JBDSYO010000031.1:0-4131 GCA_039925625.1 Lapillicoccus sp.
CGCCATCTACGTCGGCTCGGGCACCGTCGACGCCGGGGTCACGGGCCGCGACCTGCTGCTCGACAGTGCCAGCCGCGCCGTCGAGGTCATGACGTTGGGGTTCGGCCGGTCCACCTTCCGGTATGCCGCCCGCCCGGGTGACGTGCACGAGGTGGCCGGCATCGAGGGGCGCCGGGTAGCGACCAGCTACCCCGGTCTGGTCGAGAAGGACCTCGCCGAGCACGGGGTGCACGCCTCCGTCGTCCGCCTCGACGGCGCCGTCGAGACGGCGATCACGCTGGGGGTGGCCGACGTCATCGCCGACGTCGTCGAGACCGGGGCCACGCTGCGCAGCCAGGGCCTGGCCGTCTTCGGGGAGCCGATCCTCCACAGCGAGGCCGTGCTCATCCGGCGCGACGACCCGACCGCCGACGTCGCTGACGGGGAGGGCGGGTTCGAGGTGCTGCGCCGGCGGCTGCTCGGCGTCGTCACCGCGCGGGGCTACGTCATGCTCGACTACGACGTGCCCGTCGACCTCGTCGACCGTGCCTGCGCCATCACGCCGGGGCTCGAGTCGCCGACCGTCTCCAACCTCCAGGACCGGCGCTGGTGCGCGGTGCGGGCCATGGTGCCGCGGGCCCTGACCAACCGGGTGATGGACGAGCTCTACGACCTCGGAGCCCGCGCCATCCTCGTCACCGACATCGCCGCCTGCCGGTTGTGAGCAAGCCGGACGCGTCCCCGGAGCCGCTGGGCGACGCCTACCGGCCGTTCGTCAGCCGCCGGGCCCGGGTGGTCGCCACCACGATGGGGGTGCTCTCCCTCGTCGTCTTCGGCGGGCTCGCCGTGCTGCTGCCCACGAACGCGGGCCTGACCACCTGGCAGGGCGGCGACCGGGTGCTCGTCGCCCTGCTCGGGGTGCTCATCGCCGCGGGATGCTGGCGGTACGCGGGGATCCGGGCCGTGCCGACCCCGGAGGGCCTGCTCGTGCGCAACCTCGTCGTGACCCGCCGGGTGGCGTGGGCGCAGGTCGTCGGCGTGCAGTTCGGTGGGGGAGCGCCGTGGGTGACGCTCGAGCTCGACGACACCGACACGGTCGCGGTCATGGCCATCCAGCGCGCCGACGGGGAGCAGGCCGAGCATGAGGCGGTCCGGCTGGCCGGTCTCGTGCGCGACCTCGGCGAGGCTCACGACCACGGTCCGGCCTAGGTCGTCAGGCAACGGGCGATCCGACGGCCCGGCCGACCGGGGTGGCGACGACGACGTTGATGTCCTTGAACATGCGGGCGCTCTCCACCCAGGGGCCGCCGCACGTCTCGAGGAAGAGCCGCTCCGGTCCCTGCTGGTCGTAGAGGTGCTGGGTGCTGACCAGCCCCGGGTAGCCGGTCACGGCGTCGACGTTGCGCCACACCTCGGTGATCCGGTAGCTGCAGGTGGATCCGTTGTCGAGGACGAGGTCGACCTGCTGGCCCACGGCGACCGTGGCAGCGAAGTCCTGCTTGAAGATCGCCGAGCCGTCGCGGTAGGTGTGGCCGTTGGTCAGTACGGTGCCGGTGCCCGCCCCCGGCTTGGGGCCGGCGGCATACCAACCGGCCTTGCGCTGGTCCACGGGCGCGCCGAGCGGCGCCTGGCCCGTCGGGTCCGCGGTGCCTCGCCGGTCAAGGCCGATGTGCTCGACCGGCGCGTCCACCCCGAGCGCGGGGATGGACATCCGGGTGGGTGAGCCGGGCTGACAGGTGATTACCGGGGGGCGGGCGTCCATCGCGAGCTCCTCACCGGGCTGGCTGCGCAGCCCCGTGAGGACCAGCACCAGGCCGGTCAGCCCGACGACGACGGAGAGGGTCCGCAACAGCCGGACCGCGCGGGGGATCCGGATCCGCGGACGGGCGGGCGCTCGGGGCGGCCCGCCCGCTCGCGGGGACGTCACGGACGAGCGGCGGCCCGCCGACGGCGCTCGGCCTCGGCGGCCAGGAGGGCGGCGCCCACGACGAGCACTCCACCACCGACCAGTCCGACCGGCAGGCTGCTGCCACCCTCACCGCCGGTACTCGGCGCGATGGTGCCCGGTGTCGTCCCGGTGGTCGGCGTGTTCGTGGGGGGCGTGGTGGGCGTGGTCGGCGGGACCGGAGGCGGCGTCGGGGAGCAGATGCCGGCGCCGGGGTCCTCGCCCTCGATCTGCACCACGACCGAGCGCTCCTGCGCGTCGGCGAACTGGTCACCGACGTAGATCTGGCCGTCCTTGTCCTTGTCGATGGAGTTGCCGCTGACCTCGATGGGGTTCTTGCCGCCCTTGAGGACCTCGTCGCCACCGGGGGTGCGGACGTACTTGCACACCCACACCTTCGAGTTGACGTCGGCGGCCTGGGCGGGGGTCGCGGCGGTGGCCATGCCCACGGAGGCGAAGGTGACGACGGCGCCGGCCGTCAGGAGACGGTGGCGCGTCGAAAGGTGCCGGGCGGAGGTGGTCATGGAGTTCCCCTTTGCTCAGATGGCGCGGTGCTGGTTCGGGGATGACAGTCACAGACGCCCCATAGATCACTTCTGTCCCACGCGCAACACACCGGAATCGTGACCGATCCGTTGCCGAAGGTCAGGTGCCCACCCGGAGAGCCGGGGTGCGCGAGGCGTCAGCCACCCTCGGAACGGGTCGCCGCGATGAGCCGCGTCAGGCCGTCCCGCAGGTCCTCCAGCTCGCTCACGTTCATCCCGAGGCGCTCGAGGATCGCGGTCGGCACCTGCAGCGCCTGCGCCCGGGTAGCGGTTCCGCGCGCGGTGAGGCGCACGGCCAGGGCGCGTTCGTCGCGCGGATCCCGTTCGCGCGTCACGAGGCCCGTCGCCTCCAAGCGCTTGAGCAGGGGCGAGAGGGTGGCGGGCTCGAGGCTGAGCCGACGTCCCAGCTCGGCGACCGTCAGTGGCTCCTCCTCCCAGAGCGCGAGCATGACCAGGTACTGCGGATGGGTCAGGCCCAGCGGCTCGAGCACCGGGCGGTAGAGCGCGATGACGCGCCGAGAGGCGACGGCCAGCGCGAAGCACACCTGCCGGTCGAGCGCCAGCGGGTCCACGAGGGCGCTGGTGCGGGGGAGCGGGTTCACGGTCCGAGTCTAGGAGCGAACGGGCGTATGCTTCGTGTCCTAACCATTAGTCTACGAACGATGGAGCGCACCATGGGCAGCGGACTCGGGTCGGAGGGCCTGTCCCTGGCGTACCGCGTCGGCTGGCGGGTCCGGTACCTCGGCTGGCACCTCTTCGGTCCCGCCGAGCTGCACGGCGACCAGGACCCGCACGTGCGGCTCCGGCGTGAGCGCCGGGCGCGGGTCGCGGCGGCCCGGGGGACGTCCCAGCAACGGTAGAAGGTCAGGCGGCGAGCCCTGACCCTTCTGGGCTCAGCGGGTCTCGATCGTCGTGACGACGGTCGTGACCCCCGGGTGCCGGGGCGTCGAGGAGAAGCCGAACCGGCACGGGGGGTCGACCGGGGCGAGCCGGCCCAGGTCGACGCGGTCGAACGTCCCCTCGAGCGAGGTGACCGCGTGCAGGTCGGTGGCGCCGTACCACTCCCGCCGTCCCCTACGTGCGGTGCCGCGGGTGCGAACGCCGTCGAGGACGCGCAGGGCCACGGGGTCGACGAGCGTGGCCCACGTCGTGCTCGTGGCGACCCGGCCCGGCACGGCACGCAGGAGCACCCCGAGCGGGCGTCGCCCGCCGAGGCCGATGGTCAGCCGCAGCGACGGGCTGGTGAGCACCCACTGGAGCCCGCCCGCCGACCGGCCCACCTGCACGGTGACCGGCTCCAGCCGCACCTCGTCGAAGACGTAGGTCGACTCGATGACGTCACGCACCGCGGCGTCCGGGGCGAGCAGGACGCGGTGGCCGTCGGCCCGCTCGACCATGGCGTCGGCGAAGGGGCCGATCGGGGTCGCGACCCAGCTCCCCACGACGATGCGCACGCCCGAGGTGCTGCCAACCCCCGCGATCTGGCCGTGGTAGCGCTCGCGCGACGGGCCGCCGCCCCCGCTCATGCCGAGCCTCCCGGGGAGCGCCGGGGGAGTCCGGCGCTCGCGAGGGTCCGGGCCACGACGTCGGCCATGCCCGCATACCCGCGGTCGTTGGGGTGGAACGAGTCGGGGGCCAGCCGGCCGCGCCAGGAGCGGGGCC
>JBDSYO010000032.1:0-3868 GCA_039925625.1 Lapillicoccus sp.
GGTCGTCCCGAAGACGAACGGCACCTCCGCGGTGTGCGGGGTGCCGAGCACCCCGCCGCGGACCGGCGTGCGCCAGTCGAACCGGTACGCATACGTCGGCGCCGACGCCGAATCCGCCTGCAGCACAGCCTCCGTCAGGGTGTTGCGCGTGTAGTGGTAGTCCGTGGTGACGGCCACGAGGAGATCGCTCGGCGACGCCGTGGGCCGGTCGGCGCGGTAGGCCTCGAGGATGCGGTCGGTGTCACCTGGGCCCACCCCGAGGAAGCGGCCCAGCCGGCGGCGGACCTCACCGAGGTCCAGGCCGAAGTTGCGCATGTCAGCGGCGAGGAAGAGCGTCGTCTCGTTCGCGGTGGTGCCGATGAGGAGTGGGACGTCCGATGACATCGTCGGGGCCGACGGGTCGAAGGGGTGCTGGTCGAGGTTGCGCCCGTCGATGACCGGACGGAACGACCGCGTCGTGCCCGCGAGCGCCCCGACGATCCGCTCCACCGGGACGGCTTGCAGCGCAACGCCGTTGGCGCTCGACAGACCCAGCTGCCGGGCCAGCCCGTCGGCCATCCGTTGTCCCTCGTCCGGCTCCGCGACCCGCAGGCTGCCGGAGCAGCTCTGGGCGACGGCCCGGTGGAAGAGCCCGTGCGCGGCGGGCATGGCCATGAGCGCGCTGACCTTGGCCGCCCCACCGGACTGCCCCACGATCGTGACGCAGTCCGGGTCGCCACCGAAGGCCTCGGCGTGCTCGCGGACCCACCGCAGCGCGGCGACGAGGTCGAGCAGCCCGGCGGCCCCGGCGTCGGCGAACCGCTCGTCGTCCGGGTCGAGCCGGAGGTAGCCGAACGCCGTGAGCCGGTGGTTGACCGTGACGACGACGACGCCCCCCTCGCGCGCCAGCCGCATCCCGTCCCAGCCCGGTGCCGACCCGGCCCCGCCGGCCCAGGCTCCCCCATGGATCCACACCAGCACCGGCCGTCGTGCGTCGTCGGTCCGAGGGTGAAGACGTTGAGCGACAGGCAGTCCTCTCTCGTCGCCTCGATGGCGCCGTACCAGTCGAACAGCGGGTCCGGGGGCGCAGGCACCTGGGGGGCGGAGGGCCCGAAGTGGGCCGCCTCACGGGTACCCGCCCACGCAGCCACGGGGGCAGGCGGGCGGAAGCGACCCGCCCCCGCGGTCGAAGCGGCATACGGCAGGCCCCTGAACACCCGGACCCCGCCGACCTCGACGCCCCGGACCCGGCCGCCGGAGGTCTCGACCTCCGGGCGGCCGGCCGCCCTCACGCCTTGGCTCGCACGTGGTCCGCGATGGCGGGAACGACCTTCTGTCCGTAGGTGCGCAGCGTCTCGTCCTGCTGGTCGTGCTGCAGGTAGACCGCGAACTGGTCCACCCCGAGGGCCTTGAGCCGCTCCAGCTTCTCGATGTGCTCGGCGACGGTGCCGATGACGCAGAACCGGTCGACGATCTCGTCGGGCACGAACGCGGTATGCGTGTTGCCCGCCCGGCCGTGCTCGTTGTAGTCGTAGCCCTGGCGGTCCTTGATGTAGTCGGTGAGCGCGCTCGGCACGGAGGCCCCGTCGGCGCCGTAGCGGGCGACGATGTCCGCCACGTGGTTGCCGACCATCCCGCCGAACCACCGGCACTGGTCGTAGGCGTGGGCCCGGCTCGCCTCGCTGCCGTCGGTGACGTAGGCCGGCGCGGCGACGCAGATCGTCACCGAGTCGGGGTCACGTCCGGCGTCGGCCGCCGCCTTGCGCACCGCCGCGATGCTCCACTCGGCGATGGACAGGTCGGCCAGCTGGAGGATGAAGCCGTCGGCGACCTCACCGGTCATCTGGAGCACGCGGGGACCGTAGGCCGCCACCCACACCTCGAGCGACGACCGTCGGCTCCACGGCAGCCGCAGCCGGCTGCCCTTGTAGTCGACCTCCTCGCCGTTCGCAAGTCCGCGGATGACCCCGATCGACTCGCGGAGCTCGGCCACGGTGGAGGGCCGGCCGTTGGTGACCCGGACGGCCGAGTCACCGCGGCCGATGCCGCATACGGTGCGGTTGCCGTACATCTCGTTGAGCGTCGCGTAGGTCGACGCCGTGACCGTCCAGTCGCGGGTGGCCGGGTTGGTCACCATCGGGCCCACGACGATGTTGCGGGTGGCCGCGAGGATCGCGCTGTAGATGACGTAGGGCTCCTCCCACAGCAGGTGGGAGTCGAACGTCCAGGCGTGGGAGAAGCCGTAGTGCTCGGCCTGGCGGCAGAGCTCGACCACCCGGGACGCCGGGGGGTTGCACTGCAGGACGACGCCGAGGTCCATGTGGGTCTCTCCCCGGCCTAGTGGAGGTACTGCGAGAGGTCGCGGCGGAGGTACTGCCCGTGGCCCTTGGCGCCATGGAACGTGTTGTCCTGCACCAGGACCCGCCCACGCGACAGGACGGTGTCCACGTGTCCGTCGATCTCGAAGCCCTCCCACGCGGAGTGGTCCATGTTCATGTGGTGGGTCTTCCCGACGCCGATGCTCGTGTGCCCGTGGGGGTCGTAGACGACGATGTCGGCGTCCGCGCCCGGCTCGATGACCCCCTTGCGGCCGTACAGGCCGAACATCCTCGCCGGGGTCGTGGAGCAGAGCTCGACCCACCGCTCGAGGGTGATCTCGCCCGTGACGACGCCCTGGTAGAGCAGGTCGAGACGGTGCTCGACCGAGCCGATCCCGTTGGGGATCTTGGAGAAGTCGCCGAGACCGAGCTCCTTCTGCTCCTTCATGCAGAACGGGCAGTGGTCGGTGCTCACCACGGAGATGTCGCCGGTGCGCAGGTAGCGCCACAGCTCGTCCTGGTGGCCCTCCTCGCGCGGCCGCAGCGGCGTGCTGCATACCCACTTCGCGCCCTCGAACCCCGGCGCCCCGAGCTGCTCCTCGAGGGAGAGGTAGAGGTACTGCGGGCAGGTCTCGCCGAAGACGTTGTAGCCGTCGTCGCGGGCCTTCGCCAGGGTCGCTACGGCCTGCTTGGCGCTCATGTGCACGATGTAGAGGGGCGCACCGGTGAGCCGCGCCAGCATGATCGCCCGGTGGGTGGCCTCCTCCTCCGTCTCCCACGGCCGGGTGAGCCCGTGGTTGACCGGGTCGGTCTCGCCGCGCGCCAGAGCCTGGGCGACGAGGACGTCGATGGCCATGCCGTTCTCGGCGTGCATCATGATCATGGCGCCGTTCTCGCGCGCCTTCTGCATGGCCCGCAGGATCTGGCCGTCGTCGGAGTAGAAGACGCCGGGATAGGCCATGAACAGCTTGAAGCTCGTGATCCCGTCGGCGACCAGCTCGTCCATCGCTTTGAGCGCGTCGTCGTCGACCCCACCGAGGATCTGGTGGAAGCCGTAGTCGACGGCGCAGTTGCCCGCGGCCTTCTCGTGCCAGGCGGCCAGCCCGTCCTGCACGCGCTCGCCGGTGCGCTGCACAGCGAAGTCGACGATGGTCGTGGTCCCGCCCCACGCGGCGGCGATGGTGCCGGTCTCGAACGTGTCGGACGCCGCGGTGCCGCCGAACGGCAGCTCCATGTGGGTGTGGCAGTCGACGGCGCCGGGGATGACGTACTTGCCGGTCGCGTCGATCACGGTGTCGGCGCTCGCGGCGAGATCACTGCCCAGGGCGGTGCTTCCGGGCGCGACGAGCGCGACCACCTTCTCGCCGTCGACCAGGACGTCGGCCTGGACGCGACCGGTGGCCGAGACGACGGTGCCGCCGCGGATAAGGGTGGTGCTCACGGCCGGACCAGGTCGTCGTAGGCGTCGGGCCGGCGGTCGCGGTAGAACGCCCAGCGCTCGCGCACGGTCTGGATGAGGTCGAGGTCGAGGTCGCGCACGACGAGCTCGGGCTTGTGGGCGTCGCCCTTCT
>JBDSYO010000033.1:0-12964 GCA_039925625.1 Lapillicoccus sp.
AGGCGGCGTTGCGGATGCCGTCGTGCTGCTGGCGCAGGAACACGCTGAGCGCCTCGCGCTCGGTGGCGACGGGCGGTGGGGTTCCGGGCATGGGTGGCTCCTCGGGTCAGTGGGCGATGCGGTGGACGTACAGGTCGCGCAGGAGGGAGATCTCGGCACCGTGGTGGATGACCTCCCGGTTGATGTGCAGCACCAGAGCACCACGGGGCTGGCCGCCCCATGGGCGTTCCGCCGGCCCGCAGGGGAGTCCGAGCGAGCCGTCCTCCTGCCAGCCGCGGACGCCGGCCCGCCAGGCGGCATACCCCTCGTCGAGCAGGCGGAGTGCCTCGGTGGCCGTGGCCGGGTAGGCGAACGTCGCGTAGTCGCACGCCGGGCCGCCGAAGTGGCTGGCGACCCGGGCGCCGAAGACGCCGACGACGAGATGCGCGACCCGCCACGCGATCGTGGTCATCGGGGCCGGCTCGGGGGGAGGCAACGCGAAGTCGACGGTCATCGCCCCACTCCCGGCCTGCACCGGGGCGGTTCCGGTGCCGCGGGGCCGAACGTTCCAGGCGCCCGGGGTGGGCTCCCAGAGGTACTCCGCGTCGGTGAGGCCGTCGAGCCGGGGCCGCAGCTGCGTACGCCAGTGCCAGTCGAGCTGGTCGACGGCCTGGGCGGGCCAGTCGACGCCGGGTGGGTCGGGGGTGACGTCCGTGGTCATGACTCGAGCCTGCCAGTCCTAGCGGACAGATCCTGTCCGGTATGCGCGAGTCAGCTGGTGGTCAGCTGAGGACGTCCTTGCGCTGGAACGTGCGGTAGCCGAGCCCGACGAACACCGCGGTGTAGAACAGCGACCACAGCATCCCGTGGCGCATCGAGGTCCAGTCCACCTGCGGCGCGAACGCGTCGAACCAGGCCCGCGAGTAGTACATCGGCAGGCCGTTGCGCCAGCCGCCGAGCGTCTCGATCTGGCTGAGGATCGAGGACACGATCGTCACCATGACGGCGCCGCCCACGGCGGCGAGCGGGGCGTCGGTGCGCACGCTCAGCCAGAAGGCGATGGCGCCGACCTGGAGCAGGAAGACGATGAGGAAGAGCACGATGACGCAGAACCGAGGCAGCATGTCCGACCACTCCAGCACCCCGCCGGCGGGGTTGGTGAACGGCGCCCAGCCGTAGGCGACGCCCCCGACGAGCAGGGACCAGAGGGTGAGCAGGACCACCGCGACGGCCATCGTGGCCAGGGCCACCACGAGCTTGCTGGTGAGCAGCCGGGCCCGGGGCACCGGCGCGACGAGCAGGTAGCGCAGCGTCGACCAGGACGCCTCGGAGGGCACGGCGTCGCCCACGAAGAGGGCCGCCAGGACGACGAGCAGGAACGAGGCCGAGGCCGACAGCGCGAAGACGGCGAAGTTGGCGGCCCCGGCCTTGGCCAGCCCGACGAGCGAGCCGCCCGTCGCGCTGCCTGTGCCCCCGATGGCGAACGCGACGACGAGGATGACGGGCAGCGCGAGCAGGAGCACGAACGACCACAGCGTGCGGCGGCGACCGAGCTGGCGCCGCACCTCCGACCGCCAGGACAGGGGACGGTGGTGGTCGGGCTGGCCGTCGGGACGGTCGGCGGCCTCGACCGGGGTGGTCTCGCTCATCGCGCCCTCACCTGCCGCAGCCGGTCGGTGAGCGAGCGAGGGCCCGCGTCGTCACTCGCTCCGGCCGAGGCTCCCTGCGCGTCGGCGATGACGCCGAGGAACACGTCCTCGAGGTGCTTGCGGCTCGTCACCCCGACGATGTCGACGCCGGTCTCGGCGACGGCGCGCACGACGTCGGCGCGCGGGATGTCGGCGGTGATGACGACCTTGGGCTCCACGGGGTCTTCCTCCACATCGACCTCGGTGATGCCCGGGGCCGCCGCGAGGCGGCGCCGCAGCAACGGGATGTCGCTGCCCGGGCCGAGGAGCACGACCGTGGTGTCGGCGCTGTCGACGAGCTCGGCCACGGTGCCGCTCGTCACGACCCGGCCGGCGTGCATGACGATGACGTGCGAGCAGGTCAGCTCCACCTCAGCCAGCAGATGGCTGGACACGACGACGGTGCGGCCGGTCGACGCGTACCGGTGCAGGATCGGGCGCATCGCGGCGATCTGCGGCGGGTCGAGGCCGTTGGTCGGCTCGTCGAGCACGAGCACGTCGGGCATCCCCAGCATCGCCTGGGCGATGCCGAGGCGCTGCTTCATGCCGTGGCTGTAGGAGCGCACCGGGCGGTCCACGGCGCCGCCGAGGGCGGCCACCTCGAGGACGTCGGCGTAGGCCGCGTCGGCCGGCGGCCGTCCCGTGGCGGCCCAGTAGGCGTGCAGGTTCTGCAGGCCCGTGAGGTGGGGCAGGAAGCCCGGCCCCTCGATGAGCGCGCCGACCCGGGCCAGGACGGGAGCACCGGCATCGATCGGCCGGCCCAGCACATGGACGGTGCCCGAGTCGGGGCGGATCAGGCCCATGACCATCCGCAGCGTGGTGGTCTTGCCCGCGCCGTTGGGCCCCAGCAGGCCTACCACCTGGCCGCGTTCGGCCCGCCAGGAGACGTCGTCGACGGCGCGGTGGCCGTCGCGGTAGGTCTTGACCAGGTGCGAGATGACGAGGGGGACGTCGGCGAGGTCGGGCCGGTAGGGGTGCTCGCGCCGGCGGCGGCGCCGCCACCACCAGGAGGCGAGCAGGACGAGCAGGACGACGCCCGTCGCGATGGCGACCCCGATCGACTCGGCGTCGGCGTCCGACTCGGCCGAGAGCGTCGTGCCGGCCACGGTCGGGATGACGAGTCCGGTGGCATCGACCGCTAGGCGGTCGGCCCGGGCGGCCCGCGGACCGGCATACGCCGAGTCGGTGGCGGTGACCAGCAAGCGCAGGGCGCTGCCGGCCTCGAACGTCCAGGTCGCGGCGGGCAGGTCGACGTCGACCGTCGTCGGCTGGCCGGGCGTGGTCGGCACGGTGACGGGCGCGACGAGCCGTCGGGGGAATGTCGCCACGCCGGCGGTCACCTGCCACAGGCTGAGGTAGAGCGTGCTCGACGGCGCGGTGGAGGTGATGGTGAGGCGCACGCGCGGCGCCCCGACGATGCGGGTCTGCTGCGCCAGCACGGCGGAGTCGAACGCGACCGACTGGCCGGGCAGCGCGGCGAGGGAGTAGGTCGGCAGGGTGGTCGCGAGCAGCCCGGCCCCGCCCGGTATGCCGGTGATCGCGGCGGGCTCGCCCCCCGGCGGAGCGAGCAGCGAGGTGGGGCCGGCCGGCTGCAGCGGGACGCTCGACGTCGTCGCCGACCCGGCGTAGGCACCCGTCTGGAGCAGCGGGGCGACGCGCTGGCGGCGGGGCACCGGGGCGGCGTACACGAAAGCGGGCAACGGGAGCGGCATCCCCGCAGCGCCCGGTGCGGCACCGTCGGTGGGGAGGTAGTGGGCGAGCCAGGTGCGCACGGACTCCTCGTCGGAGGCGGCGGTGGTGCTGGGCCCGTCGTGGCCGCCGTCCATCCAGCGCACCGCGACCGGCGTGCCCTGGGCGGCGAGCGACCGGGCGGTGGCGTCGGCCTGGGCGATCCCGAAGAGCGAGTCGGCCATCCCCTGCACGAGGTAGGTGGGGGCCTTGAGGCCGCCGATGACCGCCGCCGGGCTGTGCGCGCGCAGGAGGTCGAGCAGCTCGGAGGACGGGGTGCCCGACTCGGACACGGCGAGGAACAGGCGGCAGACGGTGGGGTCGAAGCGGCCGCAGACGGGGTTCGTCGCGGCCGGTGCCGCTCCCGTGGTGGCGCGCGCGGCGCCGGCATTGGCGGACTGGAAGAACGTCGACGCCCACAGCTGTTTGAACGGGCCGGGCGTCGCGATCGGCGTGAGCGCGGCCGGGGTCGAGGGGGCGGCTCCCGTTGTGACCTGCTGGGGGAAGAAGGCCTGGGCGAGGTCGTTCCACGTGATCGACGCCGCCACGGCGTCGACCCGGCGGTCGGTGGCGCCGAGCATCAGGGCCAGTGCGCCGCCGTAGGACCCGCCGGCCACGCCCACGCGGGGGTCACCGGGGGCGTCGAGCCGCACCTCGGGGCGGGTGGCGAGCAGGTCGACCAGCGCCCGGGCGTCGGCCACCTCGTACGCCGGGTCGTCGAGGTGGATCCGGCCGCCGGACCCCGCGAAGCCGCGCGCCGACCACGTGAGCACGACGTAGCCGCGGCCCTGCAGCTCGTGGGCCTGGTCGGTGAGGTCGGCCTTGCTGCCCCCGAACCCGTGCGCGAGCAGGACGGCGGGGTGCTGGCCGCCGGGCGCCGGCGTGAAGAGGGTCGCGTCGAGGGTGACCGTGGCGCCGTCCGGCTCGGCTCCGACCGGCACGGTGAGCGTCTGCTCCGCGCCCTCGGCCGAGGTGGTGGGGGCGCCGGTGTCGGCGCGGGCCGGCGCGGCGGTATGCGTACCGCCCAGGGCCGTGACGAGCAGCACCAGGGCGGCG
Source organism: Lapillicoccus sp. (assembly GCA_039925625.1). GTDB lineage: Bacteria > Actinomycetota > Actinomycetes > Actinomycetales > Dermatophilaceae > Lapillicoccus. The sequence continues at coordinate 4,452 of JBDSYO010000033.1, forward strand.
GCCCGCATACGGCGTCCGGGCGCTCGCATCCGGCGCCCGGGGGCCCACGCGCTCATGCGTGACCCTAACCCGGGTGCCGCCAGCATGGCCTTGGGGGCAGCGGCGTCGCTACTGTCCGGATCCTCAACCATGCAGGGCTGGGGTGACCTCCGTCGCCCACGCCCGCCCGAGAACCAGGGGGAACCGTTCATGCACCAGCTCACCCGCACCGCCGTCGCCGCGGTCGCCACGTCCGCCGCCCTCGCGGGGACCGTCGCCGTCGCCGCACCCGCGCAGGCCGCCACGCGCGAGTGCTACACGAACAACCGCAGCATCTCGCTGCCCAACAAGCCGGACGTCGACGTCCGGATGACGCTGTGCGTCGAGCGGGACGGCGGGCTCGTGCAGGCGCAGGCCTACCTCAGCTGGTCCGGGAACTACGGCTGGATCGGCGGCGACCGCTTCAACAGCTTCTCCGTGCAGCTTCGCCTCGAGCGCTACGACGACGTGAAGAAGTCGACGACCTACAGCCAGCTGTGGGGCCTGAACAACCAGTACAGCAACAGCACGAGCAACAACGTCTACCTCACCGACCGGCCCGCCGGTGGGTGGAGCGCCGACGGCGTCATCACCTACGACGTGGCGGGAGACGGCCTCGGCGCGACGACGTGGAACCTGCACGGGTCACCCGTTATCAGCTGACCGGCAGCTGACGGAACGGCACCGGTCGACTGGCCGGAGAAGCCGGAACCGGTCGGATGTCGGTTTCGTCGGCTCTCGGGCCAGTCGACCCGGCCGGTATGCGCGTCAGCGCACTGCCGGCTCGGCCGGGCGCGACGACTCGTGCAGGTCGATGCCCTTGGTCTCCGGAAGGGTGAGGATGGTCAGCCCCGAGACGACCATGAGGGCGATGGCGTAGAACGGGAAGACCCCCGTCGACTGGAAGCGTTCGGCCATCCAGGCCTGGAGCAGGGGCGCCGTCCCGCCGAACAGGGCGATGGCGATGGAGTAGGGGAAGCCGAACCCCGCCGCGCGGACGTGCGTCGGGAACATCTCCGCATACACCGCCGGTCCGATCGAGGCGACGGCCGCGATCACGGCGAGCATGACGCTCATCGACACGATGAGCTGCCAGGCGGCGTCCTTGAGCAGGGCGTTCATGGGGATGTAGAGCACGGCTGCCCCCACGAGGGCTGACAGGAGCACCGGCTTGCGGCCGACCCGGTCGGACAGCCGGCCCCACAGCGGCAGGCAGACGAGGAACACGAGGTTGCCGACCACTCCCGCCCACAGGGCCGAGGTGGGGTCGATCTTCAGCGTGGTCTGGGCGTAGGCCGGGGCGTTGATGGCCCAGACGTAGTAGATGACGGTGAAGCCCATGGTCATGCCGATGACCTGGGCCGCCTGCTTGCGGTGCTCGACCAGCGAGGCCCACAGCCCGCGGCCCGCGCCCTGCGCCTCCACGTCCTGCGTGAACACCTCGGTCTCGGTCATGCTGCGACGCAGGACGAGCGCGTAGAGCCCGGCGGCCGCGCCGACGAGGAACGGGACCCGCCAGCCCCAGGCGTTCATGGCGTCCTTGCTGAGGGTCGTGGTCAGCAACGCAGCGAGCAGCAGCCCCGTGAGGTTGCCGACGGTGCCCGAGAAGTAGATCCAGCTCGACCACAGGCCACGGCGCTCCGGGGGCGCCTTCTCCGACAGGTAGGTCTGGGCCGCCGGCAGCTCGCCACCGTGGGCGAGCCCTTGCAGCAGGCGAGCGACGAGGAGCAGGAGCGACGCCCCGACCCCGATCGAGTCGAAGGTGGGGGTCACCCCGATGAGCAGGCTGCCCACCGAGGCCAGGCCGACCGACATCATCAGGCTCACCTTGCGACCTCGCCGGTCGGCGATGCGCCCGAAGATCAGGCCCCCGAGCGGACGCGCGAGGAAGCCGACCGCGAAGACGGCGAGGGTGGACAGCAGGGCCGACGTCGGGTCGGCCTTGGAGAACATGTGCGACGCGATGAATGCGGTCAGCGTCGAGTAGATGCCCCAGTCGTACCACTCGAGGGCGTTGCCGATCCCGGTGCCGGCAAAGGACTTTCGGGTGACCTTGCGGTCTTCGGGCGTGGTCGTGACGGATGCCATTCCAGGTGTTCCTCTCTCGGGGTGGAGGTGTCCTGCGGTGGAGCTGTGGGGTCTAGGCGTCGCTGCCCTGGTGCAGCCGCTCGAGGGCGAGCGCGGCATACAGAGCCGCCCCGTCGGCGAGCACGCCGTCGTCGAAGACGGCGCGGGGCGAGTGGTTGAACTCGGCGGTCGCGAGGTCGGCGCCGACAGGAGCCGCGCCGAGCCCGACGAAGGTGCCGGGCACGCGCTGCAGGACGAACGAGAAGTCCTCCGAGCCGGCGAGCGGGCGGGCCCACCGGGTGTGCCGTCCGTCGAACATCCGCTCCAGGACGTCGGCGGCGAACGCGGTCTCGTCGACGTCGTTGCTCGTCACGGGGTACTCCTGCGTGTACTGCACGTCCACCGTCAGGCCGTGGGCGGCGGCGATGCCCCGCACCACCCGCGGCAGCACCTCGGCCACCCGCGCGCGCTGGGCGTCGGAGAACGTGCGCACGGTCGCGTCGAAGAACGCCTCGTCCGGGATGACGTTGCGCTTCGTGCCGGCCCGCAGCAGCCCGACCGTGACGACGACGGGGTCCTGGGCGTCGAACGAGCGGGTCACCGCGCTCTGCAGCGCCAGGACCATCTCCGCGACCGCCGGCACCGGGTCGAGAGCGGCATGCGGCGACGAGCCGTGGCCGCCCCGGCCCTGGACGGTGACCGCGAACCCGTCCGAGGCGGCGAGCATCGGGCCGGGCTTGGTCACGAAGGTGCCGTGCGGGGCCAGGGTCGAGAAGACGTGCATGCCGTAGGCCGCGTCGACCGGGCGGCCGGACGCGTCCAGCACGCCCTCCTCGATCATGATGCGGGCTCCGCCGTAGCCCTCCTCACCCGGCTGGAACATGAGGACGACGTCACCCGGCAGCGAGTCCCGGCGGGCGTCGAGCAGGCGCGCGGCGCCGACGAGCATCGCCGTATGCAGGTCGTGGCCGCACGCGTGCATGGAGCCGCCGACCTCGGAGCGGTAGTCGATGGCCGCGAGCTCGTGCACGGGCAGCGCGTCCATGTCGGCGCGCAGGAGCACCGTCGGCCGGGAGCCGGTGACGCCTCCGGCGCCGCGCAGCACCGCCGTCACCGACGACGTGCGGGTGCCGGTGGACACCTCCAGGTGCAGCCCGTCGACGGCCGCGAGGACCCGCTCCTGCGTGCGGGGGAGGTCGAGGCCCACCTCCGGATGGCGGTGCAGGTCACGACGGAAACGCGTCAGGTCGTCGTGGATCTGGGCGGCGTCGCCGGGCAGGCTGTCGATGCCTGGTGCGGTCGGGGTCACGAGGGTCCTCACGGGAGGGGGTGCTCTGACAAACCACCCACCCTAGGACCGTCGGCACTTCCCGCCACTCGACGGGCGCCGCCCGGCTGACAGGATGCCGGGGTGAGCTCCACGGTGGCGACCGGCACGCTCGTCCTGGCGGCGACGCCGATCGGGCACCCCCGGGATGCGTCGCCGCGGCTGGCCGACGAGCTGCGCCGGGCCGACGTCGTCGCCGCCGAGGACACCCGCCGGCTGCGCCGGCTGACCGGTGACCTCCGGGTCGAGCCGACCGGCCGGCTGGTCAGCTATCACGAGCACAACGAAGCGGCCAGGACCGCAGACCTGGTCGCCCGGTTGCTGGCGGGCGACCGCGTGGTCCTCGTCACCGACGCCGGTATGCCGTCGGTGTCCGACCCCGGGTACCGCCTCGTGCTCGCGTGCGTCCAGGCCGGCATCCCGGTCACGTGCGTTCCCGGTCCGAGCGCCGTGCTCATGGCTCTGGCGGTCTCCGGTCTGCCCGTCGACCGGTTCTGCTTCGAGGGCTTCCTGCCCCGCAAGGGCGGTGAGCGCACCCGCGCCCTCGAGCAGCTGGCCGACGAGCGGCGCACCATGGTGTTCTTCGAGGCCCCCCACCGGCTGGGCGCGACCCTGGCCTCGATGGCGGGGGTCTTCGGAGACGACCGCCCGGCCGCGGTGTGCCGCGAGCTCACCAAGACCTACGAGGAGGTCCGTCGGGGAGGGCTCGCCGAGCTCGCGCAGTGGGCCCAGGAGGGGGCTCGGGGCGAGATCACGGTCGTCGTGGCCGGCGCCCGCGCCGCCGCCACCGAGGTCTCCGACGTGCTCCCCGCCCTGCTGGCGCGCGTGGCGGCGGGTGAACGGCTCAAGGAGGTATGCGCCGACGTGGCGGCGGCGACCGGCCTGTCCAAGAAGACGCTCTACGACGCGGCGGTGGCGGCGCGCGGGTCCAGCGCCGGCCGGGGCGCCACGGTGAGCTCGGTGAGCTCGGTGAGCTCGGTGGACGCGGGCCGGCGATGAGTGACGCGGACGCCCCCCGGCTCCGGCAGCCGGCCCACCTCGTGAGCCCGCGCGCGAAGCTCCTCTGGCTGATCGAGGGGTCGGCGGCCGTGCTCGTGCTGCTGGCGGTGCAGGCCGGCTGGTGGTTCCTCGACGGCCGGGGGTCACGCACTCCCCACCTCGTCGTCGGTGCGGCCTGGCTGGTTCTCGGCGGCGCCTACCTCGCCGTCATGCCGGTCTGGCGCTACCGCGTGCACCGGTGGGAGACCACGGCGACGGCGGTCTACACGCAGACCGGCTGGTTCGACCAGGAGCGCCGGATCGCGCCGGTGAGCCGGGTCCAGACCGTCGACCTGTCCCGCGGTCCGGTGGCGCAGCTGCTGGGCCTCGCCAGCGTCACGGTGACCACGGCGTCGGCGGCCGGACCCCTGAAGATCCACGGGCTCGACCTCGACGTCGCCCACCGGCTCGTCGAGGAGCTCACCGCCCGGACCGTGGCCGAGCCGGGCGACGCCACGTGACCGACGACCCGGCGGAGGGCACGGAGGTCACCGAGGGCGGGCCGGCGCTCGCCGACCTCGACACCGACCGGTGGCGGCGCCTCGACCCGCGGATGCTCCTCGTGCACCTCGTCCAGGAGCCGATCCGCTTCTTGCCGGTGCTCGTCGGCGTCCTGTTCCTCGGACGCAGCGCCAACGGTGGCGACGAGGCGTGGCGCTACCTCGCGATCCCCGCCGTGCTGGTCGTCGGCGTGCTGCGCTACCTCACGACCAGCTACCGCATCGGCAACGGCCAGATCGAGCTGCGAAAAGGCCTGCTCAACAAGCAGATCCTCGCCACGCCGGCCGACCGGGTGCGCACCGTCGACGTCACCTCGCCGCCGGTCCACCGGATCCTCGGCCTGGCCAAGGTGGAGCTGGGCACCGCCGGTGCTGGTCACGACCGCATCGTCCTCGATGCGCTCCGAGTGGCCGACGCGCGCCGCCTGCGCGAGGAGCTGATCCACCTCCGGTCGATGACGCACTCGGGCGTCGACAAGGCGCCGGTCGACTCCCTGCCGGGCGAGAAGCCCCTGGAGACCACCCTGCTGCGGCTCGACCCACGGTGGGTGCGGTACGCCCCGGTGACGATGACCGGCGTCGTGTCGGCCCTCGCGCTCTTCGGCTTCGCGAACCAGTACCTCACCCGGCTCCTCGAGCGCGAGGTCGTCGAGGACGCCGTCGGCCGCATCGGCGACTACCCGTGGTGGGTCGACTCGCTGGTCGGCTTCGTTGCCGTCGCCCTGCTCGTCACCGTGCTGGCGGTTATCGGCTACGCCCTGCAGTTCTGGGGCTTCCGGCTGACCCGCCACCCTGGCGGCACGCTGCATGTCACCCGGGGGCTGTTCACCAGCCGGGAGTCGAGCATCGAGGAGAAGCGGATCCGCGGGCTCGAGGTCGGGGAGCCCCTGGGGCTGCGCCTGGTCGGCGGCGGCCGGTTGCAGGTCGTGACGACGGGGGTCAGCCGGCACGAGGACCGCCGCGGCACCACCTGGCTCGTCCCGCCGGCGCCCAGGGCCGTCGTCGAGGGCGTGGCCGCGGCCGTCCTGCACGACGAGGAGGCGCTCAAGGGACCCCTGACCCCGCACGGCGCGTCGGCGCGGCGCCGCCGGTGGGTCCGGGCCCTGGTGCCGTCGCTGCTCGTGCTGCTCGTCGTCCTCGTGCCCACGGTCGCGTTCCACTGGCCGGTGGGCCTGTCGGTTGCAGCGTTCACGCCGCTGCTCGCCGTGCCGTTCCTCGCGCGCGACCGGTATGCCGGGCTCGGCCACCGGCTGACCCCCACCCATCTCGTGGTCCGCTCCGGATCTCTCGTCCGGCGTCGCGACATCCTCCAGCGCACCGGGATCATCGGGTGGACCGTCTCCTCGACGTGGTTCCAGCGCCGGGCCGGACTGTCCCACCTCGTCGCCACGACGGCCGCCGGGAAGCAGCACTACACCGCCTACGACATCCCGGTGGGCGCGGCGGTCGCCCTCGCCCACGAGGTCGACCCCGACCTGCTGGACCAGTTCCTCGCTCGATGAGCGTGCCTGACTCACTCACGGACCCCCACCGACCGACGACGAAAGGCATACCCATGTGGGAGAAACGCTCGGACATGGTCGTCCACGAGGAGGACCCCTACAACGCCGAGCCACCGCCGGCTGCCCTCGCGGGCCACCCGCTGACGACGGCCGACACGTTCTACAGCCGCAACCACGGCGGGGTCCCCCACGTCTCCGCATCGGCCTGGCGGCTGCGGGTCGACGGGCTGGTCGCCACGCCCTTGGAGCTCACCCTGGAGGACCTGCGGCGGCGCTTCCCGGAGCAGCACGTCACGGCGACGCTGCAGTGTGCCGGGGCCCGGCGCGCAGCGATGGACGCGGTGCGGCCGATCCCGGGTGAGGCGCTGTGGGGGCCGACCGCGACCTCCACCGCGGCCTGGACCGGGGTCCGCTTGGCCGACGTGCTCGCCGCCGCCGGGGTCGCCGACAGCGCTGCCCACGTGGCCTTCTGGGCCCCGGACGTCGCCCTCGATGCGAGGCCGCCACAGGAGTTCGGCGGGTCGATCCCGCTGGCCAAGGCCGAGGCGAGCGAGGTGCTGCTCGCGTGGGCGATGAACGGCGAGCCGCTCCCTGCCGTGCACGGTGGCCCGGTCCGGGTGGTCGTCCCGGGCTACATCGGCGCCCGCAGCGTCAAGTGGGTCGACCGGGTCACGGTGCAGTCGGAGCCGTCGGCGAGCTGGTTCCAGGCGGTCGTCTACCGGCTGCTGCCCGCCGACGTCGACCCCGCCACCGCCCCCCCGGGCACCGGGTTCTCCCTGGGGCCGGTCGCCCTCAACTCCGACGTCCTCAGCCCGGCCGACGGCGCCCAGGTGCCGGCCGGTCCCACGACGCTGCAGGGGTATGCGTTCGCCGGCGGCGACCGCTCGGTCGCCCGCGTGGACGTCTCGGTCGACGGCGGCACGACGTGGGTGCAGGCCGACCTCGAGCCGCCGGCGGGACCATGGACCTGGGCGCTGTGGTCGACGACCACCGTGCTCCAGCCGGGGGAGGCCGAGGTCGTCGTGCGGGCGTGGGACGACACCGCCGCGTGCCAGCCCGAGTCGGCGGCCAGCCTCTGGAACCCCAAGGGTTACGTCAACAACGCGTGGGGTCGTATCCGGCTGCACGTCGGGGGCCTCGCGTGACGGCTCGGGCGCGAGGAAACCCGATGGCGGCGCGCCCTAGGCTGACCGCATGGCTCATGTCCTGTCCGCCGTCGCCTGGCCGTACGCCAACGGCCCGCGCCACATCGGCCACGTGGCCGGGTTCGGCGTGCCCTCCGACGTCTTCAGCCGCTACATGCGGATGGCGGGGCACGACGTCCTCATGGTCAGCGGTACCGACGAGCACGGCACCCCGATCCTCGTCGAGGCCGACCGGCAGGGCGTGACCGCGCGCGCGCTGGCCGACCGCTACAACCGGGTCATCGCCGAGGACCTCACCGCGCTCGGGCTCGCCTACGACCTGTTCACGCGCACGACGACGCTCAACCACTACGCGGTCGCCCAGGAGCTGTTCACCGGCGACTGGCGCAACGGCTACATGGTCGAGCAGACGACCCGTGGCGCCATCAGCCCGTCGACGGGCCGCACCCTGCCGGACCGTTACATCGAGGGCACCTGCCCGATCTGCGGCTACGGCCAGGCGCGCGGCGACCAGTGCGACAACTGCGGCAACCAGCTCGACGCCACTGAGCTGATCGACCCGCGGTCCAAGATCAACGGCGAGGTGCCGGCCTTCGTCGAGACTCAGCACTTCTTCCTCGACCTTCCCGCCCTCGCGGTGGCGATCGGGGAGTGGCTCGACGGGCGGGAGGCGACCGGCACCTGGCGTTCCTCGGTGCTCAACTTCTCCAAGGGACTGCTCGAGGAGGTACGCCCGCGGGCCATGACCCGGGACCTCGACTGGGGCATACCGGTCCCGATCGAGGGTTGGCGCGAGCGGCCGACCAAGCGGTTCTACGTCTGGTTCGACGCGGTCGTCGGCTACCTCTCCGCCTCGATCGAGTGGGCCCGCCGCACCGGCGAACCGGAGCGCTGGCGGGAGTGGTGGAACGACCCC
>JBDSYO010000034.1:0-2604 GCA_039925625.1 Lapillicoccus sp.
CGCTGTTCGCGGCGACCACCACCGACGAGTCCGTCGTCGTGTCGTACCAGGCGGTGACGTTGTAGCCCGGCAGCTCACCGGTGTGGCCCACCCACCCGTCGGCGCACGCCCACTGGAAGCCGTAGCCGCCAGCCGGTGCCCAGGTGCCGAGCCGCGTGACCTGGGTGGCCGGCTTCAGCAGTCCCTGCCCCGTCCCCAAGGCCCGGGTGAAGGTGAGCATGTCGTTCGCGTCGCTGACGATCTCGCCCGCGGCGCCGGCCCACGACGGGTTGTAGCTCGTGGCGTCGGCCGGGGTGGTGCCAGTGACTCCCTGCAGGGTGTAGCCGCGGGAGAACGGCGCGGGCATCTGCGGGTTCGACCCGGGAGCCGAGGTCTTCGACAGCTTGAGCGGGTCGAAGATCATCGACTGGTAGGCCTCCTGGAGGGTCTTGCCGGTGACCTTCTCGACGACCTTCCCCAGCAGCAGGGTGTTGGTGTTGGAGTACTCGAAGTCCGCGCCCGGCGCGAACGCCGGCGAGAGCGCGTACCCGAACGTCAGCAGCTGGTCGACGGTGTAGACGCCCTCGGGCTTGGCGAAGAGCTGTTTGACGAAGTCGGCGTTGCGGGAGTAGCTGGCCACCCCGCTGCGCATGGTGCCGAGCAGCTTGAGGGTGACCTGGTCGGCGTTCGGGACCCCCGGCACGTACTTGCTGATGGGGTCGTCCAGCGAGACCTTGCCCTGCTCGACGAGCTGCATGATGAGAGTCCCGGTGAAGGGCTTGGTCACCGACCCGATCCGCACGTGCATGTCGGCGGTCATGGCCACCTTCTTGGTGGGGTCGGAGTCCCCGTACGCCTTGATCCAGGTGCCCTTCGGCGTCCGGACGCCGACGATGGCCCCGGGTGACGCGGCCTCCTTGAAGCCGGCTGCGGCCGCCTGGTCGAGCGTCGTGACGAGGTCGGCGGGCAAGGCACCGGTCGACGCCGCCGCGGACTGCACGGCGGTCACGGCCTGCGGGTCCTTCACGCAGGCGGCCGCCGCCGCGGTCGCCGAGGTCGTGGCCGAGGTCGTCGACGACGAGGCGCTGGTCACCGTGCCGGCCGGCGTCGTCGCGGGTGCCGGCACGCCGCTGCTGCAGGCGGCCAGCAGGCCCACGGTCCCCACCGCGGCCACCCACGGCCAGACGACGGGTCCACCGGCCCTGGTCGGCCGATGTCCCCGTCGTCCTGGCGTCACCCCACGCATACCCGTGCCCCCCTGTTGTGTGTCCACGCGTCTGCGCCCCACCACTCTCACGCGAGCCACGTGTTTCTGTCTGGGGACCTAGGTCGCGTATGCCCGAACTCAGCGACGGGACCAGGTGCCGGGGTCGGGGGGTGGCGGCGAGGGGGAGGCGTCGGCGTCCGTGAACGGCCGGGCGCTGCCGACGAGCCGGCGCACCGCCTCGCCGTGGCGCACCCCCGTGGGGAAGGGCACCCGCGAGACCCCCCGGCGGATGGCCTCGACGTCGAGGGGCTGCGCTCCGGCGGCGACGACGGTGTTGCCGAACCGTCGGCCCCGCAGCACCTCGAAGGTGCCGATGACGAGGACGTCGGCGAAGCCCGCCGCGGTCACCGACGCGAGGACGCGGGCGAGGTAGCGGCGGGCCGGCTCGTCGGCGATGTTGAGCAGCACCACACCGTCGGCGCGCAGCACCCGGTGGACCTGACCCAGGAAGCCCACGGTCGTGAGCTCGGCGGGCACCCGACCCCCGGCGTACGCGTCGACGACGACCACGTCGGCACTCGCGTCGGCGAGCGCCCGGACGCCCGTCGCACCGTCGACCGGCCGCACCCGGATCCGGTGCCGGCGCGGCAGCGGCAGCTCGCGGCGGACCAGCTCGGTCAAGGCCCCGTCCGGCTCGAGGACGATCTGCGGCGACCCGGGGCGCGTGGCCTCGACCCAGCGCGGCAGCGTGAGCCCGGCCCCGCCGACGTGGGTGACCGCGAGCGGACCCGGCGGCAGAGCGCCGACCACGAGGGCGAACTGCTGTACGTACTCGAAGACGAGCAGCTCGGGGTCGTCCGGCTGCACGTGCGACTGCGGGGTGCCGTCGACGACGACGGTGACCCCGCCCCGCTCGTCACGCACCAGCTCGACGCGGGGGTCGCCGGGCGACGCACCGGCGGGGGCTGGCGACTCCTCCCTCCGCGGCACCGGCTCAGCGTGCCATCATCGGCGGTCATGACGTGGCCGCCCCGAACCGACCGCCGCAGGCCGACGTGCGCTTCGGGCTGACGATCCTGCCCGAACGGCCGTGGGCGCAGGCCGAGCGGCAGTGGCGGGCCGCCGAGGAGCTCGGCTTCGACCACGCCAGGACCTACGACCACCTCGTGTGGGCGGGCCTGCCGGACGCCCCGTGGTACGGCACGATCCCGACCCTGACGGCCGCCGCCCTCGTCACGTCGCGCATCCGGCTCGGCACGTTCGTGGCGTCGCCCAACTTTCGGCATCCGGCCACGCTGCACCGCGAGGCGCAGTCGCTCGACGACATCTCCGGCGGTCGTTTCCTCCTCGGGCTCGGCAAGGGCGGTGACCTCGACGCCCGGATCCTCGGCCAGCCCGCGCTGACGACCAAGGACCGC
>JBDSYO010000035.1:0-3404 GCA_039925625.1 Lapillicoccus sp.
CCTGTCGCTCCATCGGGGCGAGGCCCATCTGCACCCCCCACTGGCCGCCGGAGCCGACCATCTCCCCGACCGTATGCGTGGCCGCCCCGGCCAGGAGCAGGAAGGTGGCCGCCCACGGGGGCAGGCCCGCCGCATACGCGAAGAGGGCGAAACCGCCCAGGACCCAGAACCCCGACAGGGCCATCCGCCGGGCCGCTTTCGGTACGGTCTCGCTGCCGCGGGAGAGCCGCACCTGGAACAGCGCGACGGCGACGGTGTTGACGAGCATCGTCACGGCGACCAGCCACGTCGGGGCGCTCGTGCGCCCGGCGATCCAGAGCGGGACGGCCAGCTCGATGACGAAGAAGTGGATGGCGTAGAGCCCCGTCAGGAAGCACACGAGCACGAACGGCCCGTCGCGCAGCACCCCCCACGGTGACCCCCCCGCGGACCGGGCGGGGGCGGGCGGAAGGTGCGGCAACCGGTTGAGCACCGCCGCGGAGCCGAGGAAGCTGGCGCCGTTGACGGCGAACACGGCGAGGTAGGCCCACGGCCGGTCGACGGCCAACGCCAGGCCACCGAGCAACGCGCCCACCGAGATCCCCACGTTGGTCACCGACCGCAGGTACGCCTTGAACGCGACGCCGCGGCCACCGGTGGCGACCCGGGCGACGTAGCCCGAGCGCACCGCGCTGGCGCCGCGGTCGAAGAACGCCTCGACGGCCAGGACGAGGACGAGGGTGAGGACGGACCGGGCCACCAGCAGCCCCAGGGTCGCGACGCCCGCGGCGGCGGTCAGCCGGACCAGGACCTCGCGCGGCCCGCGGACGTCGCCGAGGTGGCCGAGCGGCACCTGGCAGAAGAGCGAGACCGCCGCGGCGACGGCGAGCGCGAGACCGACCTGGGTGGGGGTCACCCCGACGACCCGCGTGAAGTAGAGCGCCGCGGTGGTCATCACCGCGCCGTTCCCCATGGTGTTGACGAGCGTGGCGGCGGCGAGCACCCGCAGGGTCCCGTCCACGGGCACGCCGCGACGGGTGAGGCGGCCCTCCTCCTGCGTCGTCATCACGCGGCAACCTATCCGGGCCCACAGACACCGTCCGGTCAGGCGAACCCGAGCAGCCGCCGCACCACGGTGTCGGCGAGGAGCCGCCCGGTGCGGGTCAACCGCACGGTGCGGTCGCGGACCGCCGCCGGCCCCTCGACCAGGCCGTCCGCGACCAGGCCGGCCACCGCGGTACGCCCGGCGGGCTCCAGGCCCTCCACCGGTATGCCGGCCGCGAGCCGGGTGGCGAGCAGCACCCACTCGTCGTGGCGCTGGACGTCGGTCAGCACCTCCCGGGCGGCGGCGGGTGACGCCCCCGAGGCGACCCGGGCGGCGTACGCCGCCGGGTGCTTGACGTTCCACCAGCGCACCCCCCCGACGTGGCTGTGCGCTCCGGGGCCGACGCCCCACCAGTCGCCCCCGGCCCAGTAGCCCTCGTTGTGCCGGCAGCGGAAGCGCGGGGCGCGGGCCCAGTTGCTCACCTCGTACCAGGAGAACCCCGCCGCCCCGAGAGTCTCGTCGGCCACCTCGTACTTGGCTGCCTCGTCGTCGTCGTCCGGCGCCGGCACCTGGCCGCGGCGCACCTGCCCGGCCAGCCGGGTGCCCGCCTCGACGACGAGCGCGTAGGCCGAGACGTGGTCGGGTTCGAGGGCGAGCGCCGTGTCGAGGCTGCGGCGCCAGTCGTCGAGGCTCTCGCCGGGCGTGCCGTAGATGAGGTCGAGGCTGACGTCCAGACCGGCCGCGCGAGCGGCGGCGACGGCCCGGGCCACGTTCTCGGGCTCGTGCGTGCGGTCGAGGACCCGGAGCACGTGCGGCACCGCGCTCTGCATCCCGAGGCTCACCCGCGTGAAACCGCCGGCCGCCAGCCGCGCGAGGCTCTCCGGTGTCACCGAGTCGGGGTTCGCCTCGGTCGTGACCTCGGCGTCGGGAGCGAGGCCCCAGCGGCTACGGACACCGTCGACCAGGCGCACCAGGTCGGCGGCGGCGAGGAGGGTGGGCGTGCCGCCGCCGACGAAGAGCGTGTCGACGACGGGAGCCCGGGGGCCGAGGACACCGGCGGCCAGGTCCAGCTCGAGCAGGGCGGCGGACGCGTAGCTGTCCCGCCCCGCACCGGCCACCTCACCGGTTCCGAGCTCGGCGAGGGTGTAGGTGTTGAAGTCGCAGTAGCCGCAGCGCACCGTGCAGAACGGCACGTGCAGGTAGACGCCGAAGGGGGCGGTGCCGAGGTGCCCGAGCGCGGAGCCGGGGAGGGACCCGTCGGCGGGGGCGGGGTCGCCCTCGGGCAGTGCGCTCGGCATGCCACCCATTCTCCAGGCTCCACCGGCCCGTAGGGTCGCGGCTGTGACGTCCCCCTACTCACCACAGTGGCTCGATGTCGACGGCGTGGTGAACATGCGCGACGTCGGCGGGATGCCGACCCTGGGCGGCGGCGTCATCGCGTCCGGGCGGCTGATCCGCTCCGACAACCTGCAGGAGCTGCCGCCCGCTTCGGTGCGCCGGCTGGTCGACGAGCTGCACGTCACCGACATCGTCGACCTGCGGACCGCCGTCGAGGTCGCCGCGGAAGGCGACGGCCCACTGCTGGCCGAGCCGCGGGTGCGCGTGCGCCACCTCTCGCTCTTCACCGAGGACACCGTGGAGTCCGGGATCCCCGCCGGGGAGCAGGTCCTGCCGTGGGAGCGCTCGACCGGCCGCGCGGACTCCGCCGCCGAGACCGCCGAGACCGCCGAGACCGCCGAGACCGGCATCCCCGCCACATCCTCAGCGCCCGAACGGCACGGCGTGGACGAGGACAGTAACGACCGTCACGACGCGTACTGGTCGAGCCACTACCTCGGCTACCTCCGACAGCGCCCGGACTCCGTCGTCGCCGCACTGCGGACCGTCGCCACGAGCCGGGGGGCGACGATCGTGCACTGCGCGGCCGGCAAGGACCGCACCGGCACCGTCGTCGGGATCGCGCTGCTGCTCGCCGGGGCCGACCCCGAGGCCGTCGTGGCCGACTTCGCCCTCTCGGCCGAACGCGTCCCTCAGATCATGGCGCGCCTGTCGCGACGGCCCGCCTACGCCGCGAACCTCGTCGGCAAGACGGTCGACCAGCAGTCCCCGCGAGCCGACACGATGTGGCGGCTCATCACCGCGCTGGAGTCCCTCGAGGCCGGCGGTGGCCTCGAGGCCTGGCTGGCGCGGCACGGCTGGACCAACGACGACACCGCGGTGCTCCGCGCCCGCCTGCTGGAGGCCTGACCGCTCGCCCCGGTCAGGCGGAGGCGTCCCGTACGGCGACCTCGAGGATGCTGGCCAGCCCGGGCTGGCGAGCGAGGATGTCTCCGGGGGGTGGGGCGTCGGTGACGACCGCGGTGATCGCCTCCCAACCGCA
>JBDSYO010000036.1:0-3713 GCA_039925625.1 Lapillicoccus sp.
GTCAGCGTGGCCATCGCGATCGGCGTGGTCGCCCTGTCGTTCGGTGCCCCGCCGCTGCCCGCCGACGACTGGTGGGTCCTGCTCGCCTTCGTCGTCGTCATCGCCGTGGGCGAGATGAACCGCATCGTCCTCCCCGGTGCGCGGGAGACCGCCCCCATGTCGCTGGCCGCGGGGTTCGCGCTGGCGATGACCTCCGACGTCGGGGGCCGAGCGGTCGCGTTCGGGGCGGTCCTGGTCATGGCGGTGACCGCCCTGGGCATGCTGATCGGCGCCGTGCCGGGGCTCCTACGACGGGCACCGCTGCGCAGCGACGACCTGGCGGCACGTTTCCTGTCGGTGTCGGTGGCCGCGGTGCTCTTCCGGCTCATCGGGCTGCAAGACGGCCGTCCGCTGGTCGAGATGCAGGCCGACTGGGTCACCATCCGCTGGCTGACCGCGATCTCGATGGTGGTCGTGTCGGCCGTCGCCCTTTTCGCGCAGAGCGCCTTCGTCGCACTGGCCACGGCCGCCCGGGACCACCGTCCCCTGGTGCAGTCGGTGGTCGACGAGGTGCGTCAGGCCGCCGGGCTCAGCACCGCGCTGGCGGCGTCCGGGGCGCTCATCGCGCTCGCCGAGCGGCCCATGGGCATCGTCGCGCTGCCCGTGTTCCTCGTCCCGCTGGTGCTGACCCAGTTCGCGGTCCTGCGCTTCGCCGGAATCCGGAAGACCTACGGCCAGACCATCCGCACCCTGTCGCGGCTCACCGAGCTCGGTGGCTACACGGCGACCGACCACCCCGCTCGCGTGGCCTCGCTCAGCGTGGCCATGGGCCGCGACCTGGGCATGTCCGAGCGCGATGCCCTCGACCTCGAGTACGCCGCGCTGCTGCACGACATCGGCCAGGTGGCCCTCCGGGAGCCCATCCCGGGCGGGGCGACAGTGATGGCCGCCCCCGCCGACCAGGAGCGGATCGCCCTCGACGGCGCGCAGATCGTCCGTCAGACGGGGGTGCTCGACCGGGTGGCCGTGATCCTCGAGGCGCAGTCCACGCCCTACCGGCACGTCCGCGAGCTGGGCGAGGACGTGCCGCTGGCGAGCCGGATCATCAAGGTGGCCAACGCCTACGACGACCTCGTGGGGGAGGCTCGGTCCCGGCGCGCCCGCAAGGAGACCTCGGCCATCGAGCGGATCCACCTCGGGCTCGGCTACGAGTACGACCCCCGGGTCGTCGAAGCCCTCATCCGGGTCCTCGACCGCCGCGTCGCCGCCGTGTGAGCGAGGGGTCACTCCGGAACGAGCCGGGACAGCCGTACGCCCGGCGGCACCGAGGTGCGGCCGGGCGTCCTGAGCTCCGTCGGTGGAGGGCTCAGGCGGCCTTCTTGGTCTCCCAGAAGATCTCGGCGATCTCGTCGATCTTGGCGATGAGGCCGTCGGCGACAGCCGGGTCCCACGACGCCTTGGTGCCGCCGGCACCGGCGGCCTTGGTGGCCTCGTTGAAGAGCTGGTTGAGCTGAGGGTACTTCTCGACGTGGGCCGGCTTGAAGTAGTCGGTCCAGAGCACCCAGAGGTGGTGCTTGACCAGATCGGAGCGCTCCTCCTTGATGACCAGGGCGCGGGCCTTGAAGTCGGCGTCGTCGCTGGCGGCGGCCTTGGTCATGCACGCCTTGACCGACTCGGCCTCGAGGCGGGCCTGAGCGGGGTCGTAGACGCCGCAGGGCAGGTCGCAGTGGGCGCTGACCTCGATGGTGGGGGCGATGAAGCGGGACATGTGATGAATCCCTTCATGAGGTGGTGAGGCGATCGGGATGGTCCTGTCCGGCCAACCTACCCTCGCCGCGCGCGTCGGGCCACGGCACCCGGGCGGCGCCACCGCCCCCGCCGTGGAGGTCCCCACCGCCACCCCCACCGCCACCCCCACCGCCATGGCGGCGTGGGCACGCGAAGAAGAACCAGCCCGAGGACGTCAACCCGCGGGATGCCTCCCACGAGCCAGGAGTCGACGCCCTCACGGGGGTTGTCGCGCTCGACCCACCACGCTCCCGGTTCGCCCGGGGCCGGTCCGACGACCCGTTTGACGGCCGGGGGCCGAGGCCCGTCCGGTCCGTCGGGCAGCCGCACCACGGCGAGTCGTCCGGCCCGCGGAGCGGCGCCGTAGTGCACGACGAGGCGGTCACCCTCGCGCAGGGTCGGCTCCATCGACCGGCCGCGCACGAGGACGAGCCCGAGCGCCACCGGTCAGACGAGGGATCGGCGGTAGGCCAGGCAGTCCTCGTAGGCCGGCAGCAGGCCCTGCTCCATCGCCTGGGCCAGGGTGGGGGCCGCAGCGTCCTTGTCGGACAGCAGGGGCGTGAACCCGTCGGGAAAGGTCAGGGCGAGATGCTCGTCGACGGGGGTCAGGCCCTTCTCGCGAGTGGGCGCGAAGACCTCGGAGCAGAGGTAGACCGCGGTGCCGTCCTCGATGCACGCCAGCGCGTGGCCAAGGCCCTCGGAGAGGTAGACGGCGCGCCGGTCGACCGTGTCGAGCAGCACGCGGTCCCACTGTCCGAAGGTCGGGGAGCCCACCCGGATGTCGACGATGTAGTCGACGAAGACGCCGCTCACGGCCGTCACGTACTTGGCCTGCGACGGCGGTACGTCGCTGTAGTGGATGCCGCGGAGAGCCCCGGCGGTCGACACGGAGATGTTCGTCTGCCGCACGGCCATCTCGTGGCCGATCTCCTCGGCCAGGTGGTCGGCCCGGAACCCCTCCGCGAACACCCCACGGGGGTCGGGGAACTGGCGCGGCGTGACCTCCCAGGCGCCCTCGATCGACAGCGCGCGGAACTCCATCAGCCGTGGTCCTTTCCCTCGGAGAGCAGGCTCTGCATGTAGACGCCGTAGCCGCTCTTGACGAGCGGCTCGGCGAGGGCGGCGAACGCGGCGTCGGTGAGCCAGCCGTTGCGCCAGGCCACCTCCTCGACACAGCCGATCTTGTGGCCCTGCCGCGCCTCGATCACGTGGACGAACTGGCTCGCCTCGAGCAGTCCCTGGAACGTCCCGGTGTCGAACCACGCGGTGCCCCGGGGGAGGACGCTCACCGAGAGGGAGCGACGGCTCAGGTAGGCGTCGTTGATGCCGGTGATCTCGAGCTCGCCGCGCGCACTGGGTTTGAGGTCGCGGGCGATGTCGACGACGTCGTTGTCGTAGAAGTACAGACCGGGTACGGCGTAGTTGGACTTGGGCACCGCCGGCTTCTCCTCGATGGAGATGACCGTGCCGTCGTCGTCGAACTCGACCACGCCGTAGGACGAGGGCTCCGTGACGTGGTAGGCGAACACATGCCCGCCCTCGAGCTCGGCGTTGCCCTTGAGCGAGGTGCCCAGCCCGCGGCCGTAGAAGATGTTGTCGCCGAGGACGAGGGCGACGCTGTCGTCGCCGATGAAGTCGGCGCCGATGATGAAGGCCTGCGCCAGACCGTCGGGGGAGGGCTGCACGGCATACGAGATCTCGAGGCCCCACGCCCGCCCGTCGCCGAGGAGCCGCTGGAACTGGTCGACGTCCTGCGGTGTCGTGATGAGGAGGATCTCGCGGATCCCGGCCATCATCAGGGTCGACAGCGGGTAGTAGACCATCGGCTTGTCATAGACCGGCATGATCTGCTTGCTGATGCCGCGAGTGATCGGGTACAGCCGTGTGCCGGAACAGACCTTGCGCGTAATCATCGAGAGCGGGGCGGTGGCGAACCGCTTCTTCAA
>JBDSYO010000037.1:0-4131 GCA_039925625.1 Lapillicoccus sp.
ACCGGCGCGGCTAGGGTGTCTGCGGCAGACCATCCCCCTGCCGAGTCCTGCGAGCGAGGAGGCCCCCCGTGACCTTCAACGACAACGTCCAGCTCGACACGTCGCAGGCGACGTCGGGCGGGTCGTCCGGTGGTGGCGGGTACGGCGGGGGCGGCAACTTCCCGGGCGGCATCCAGGTCGGCGGGGGCATCGGCGGCCTCATCCTGCTCGTCCTGATGTTCGTGTTCGGCGGCAACGTGCTGGGCGGTGGGGGCACGCAGGACTCCGGGTCGGGCCAGTCGCAGGGCCAGGGCTCCTCGCTCGACCCCAACCAGGTCTCGGCCGGCGGCGCCCAGAGCAGCGGGGGCTTCGCCCAGTGCAAGACCGGGGCGGACGCCAACAAGAACGACGACTGCCTCGTCATCGCCACGGTCAACAGCGTGCAGGCCTACTGGGGCGCGGCGCTGCCGCAGTACGGCCGCCAGTACACCCCGGCCAAGACGGTGCTCTACTCCGGTGAGACGCAGTCCGCCTGCGGCACGGCCTCCAACCAGGTCGGCCCGTTCTACTGCCCCCTCGACAAGCTCGTCTACATCGACTCGAGCTTCTTCGCCGAGCTGCAGCAGCGCTTCGGCGCCAACGGCGGCCAGCTGGCGAAGGAGTACGTCGTCGCGCACGAGTACGGCCACCACGTGCAGGACATCCTCGGCATCCTCGGTCGGGCGCAGCAGGACCCCCAGGGCCCCGAGTCGGGCTCGGTACGCCTGGAGCTCATGGCCGACTGCCTGGCCGGTATGTGGGTCAAGAACGCGACGACCACCAAGGACGCCAACGGCACGACCTACCTGCAGGCGATCACCCAGCAGGACATCGACTCCGCCCTGTCCGCAGCCTCGGCCGTCGGGGACGACCGGATCCAGAAGGCCACCCAGGGCCGGGTCAACCCCGAGTCGTGGACCCACGGGTCGAGCGCTCAGCGCCAGAAGTGGTTCACGACGGGCTACCAGGGCGGCGACCTCAACCAGTGCAACACCTTCGCGGCCCAGAGCCTCTAAACCGCAGGCCCGTGCGCTGACGGAGCCGTTCCGGCGCAAACCCTGCGCATCGGCATACAGGTCGCTGGGCGAGGGCGCGCCACGTCGGGATCGACCGGCCGGGCCGGTTAGCGTGCTGAGGTGGACCGCAGAACGATGTTGGCCGTACTGGCCGGCGGTGTCGCGGCTGCCCTGACCGCGTGCACCGACCGTGCCCCGGCGACCCCCAGTGACCCGGCGAACCCCGCTGCGGGGAGCGCCGGCGGGTCGTCGACCTCCGGGTCGGCGGCTGCGCCCTCAGGGACGTCAGGGTCCTCGGCCTCGGCCACCCGGCAGCGGGTCTTCTCGGAGCCGAGCGGCATCGTCAAGGCCGCGGTGCCCAAGGGGACCCTCAGCATCCTGCCCGGCAAGGGGCAGCAGATGGCCTTGACCGTCGACGACGGCACCGACACGACCGTCGTCGCGGCCTACGCCCGTCTGGCGCAGGAGACCGGCATCCGGCTGACCTTCTTCTGCAACGGGGTCAACCGCAGCTGGACCGAGCACGCCCCCGTGCTGCGCCCCCTCCTGGAGGCCGACCAGATCTTCATCGCCAACCACACGTACTCGCATCCCGATCTGACGAAGATCGGCAGCGCCAAGGTCGCCGACGACGTGCGCAGGAACGAGACGTTCCTCATGAACACCTACGGCGTGAACGGCCGTCCGTTCCTGCGACCTCCCTACGGCTACCACAACGCGACGCTCGACCGGCAGCTCGCCGACCTGGGCTACCCCGCCGTGACGATGTGGCTCGGCAGCCTCGGCGACTCCGGCGTGCTGCCCCCCACCACGATCGTCGAGCAGGCGCAGCAGTGGTTCCTGCCGCAGCACCTCGTCATCGGCCACGCCAACCATCCCCCGGTGACCCAGGTCATGGACCAGCTCATCGGCCTCATCCAGCAGCGCAACCTCGTGCCCGTGCACCTGGGTGACGTCTTCGACGTCAAGGCCTGACGCGACGGTTCGCTCACCCGGCCGGAGCCGGCGCCGTCGCCACGAGGACACCGATCTTGTCGATCCGGTGCTCGGGGTTGTGCAGCTCGTCGGCCCAGACGTTGCCGGCGGCGTGGTCCTCGGGCGTGGCGCACGTCGAGAGCAGGATCACGGCCTCGGTCGGGGCGACACCGGGCCGGCCGGGCACGGCGGCGCGCTGCTCCGCGAGGGACGCCGCGGACCGGAACGACGTCTGCCGCGTCTGGGTGACCGCGTAGGTGTAGCGCACACCACCGGCGTCGACGTGCACGAGCGCACCCTCGCCCAGGGCGGGGAGGTCCCGGAACGGCGCGTTGGCCGACGTGCGATGGGCCGTCACCTGGTAGCTGCCGACGCCGCCAGGGCCGGTGCCACCCTCCGGCCCATGGGGCGACGCGGCCCGACCGCGGTCCTGGATACGCGTGCCGGGGGCGTCGTCGGTCCGGCCCACGTAGGGTTCGACGACCAGACCGGCGAGCGCGAGGTCGGGAATGCTGAGCCGGGCCGGGGCGGGGGTTCCGTCGCCCGGTGTCGGTCCGGCCGGGCGGGGCGGCGTGGTCGGCGTGGTCGGTGCGGCCGGTGGGGCGGGTGCCGGCGCTGACGTCTCGGTCGTCTCGGTCGTCTCGGTCGTCGCGGCGGCCGCCGGCATCGGCGCCACCGTCGTTGACACGGTGGCTGTCGGTACGGCCACGGGCCGCTCCGGCGCCACGGACGCGGGGCTCGTCGAGCAGGCCCCCAGCAGCAGCACAAGGCCCGCGAGGGCACCGAGGGCAGCCGACCGGGTCATCTCCTGACGGTAACCCGCGGGCGGTCAGGCAGCGGGTTCGGTGAGGGTGACGCGCACGGCCCGGCCGCGCTGGACCGCCGTGTCGAGGACGTCGCGCCGAGGGTCCGGCAGGTCGTAGAGCTCGCGTCGTGGGAGGCCGGACAGCGCCCGGAGCCCGGAGTCCTCCAGTACCTGCGCGACCAGCGCCCGGTCCCCCCCGACGACGAGTCCGGCCGGTATGCCGCGCGCACCGGTCGCCGGGGACTCGTTGCCGGCCAGCAGGATCCGCAGCGCGTGACCCGCGACCGCCTCCACCAGGGCGTCGGCCTGGTTGCCGCGGCGGCGCGCGAACCGCTGCTGCGACCATCCGCCGGCCGCGGTGCGCGACTGCACGTGTCGGGTCCCCACCTTGGACGCGACGACCGAGCCCCCGGAGACGAGGGCACAGGCATACCCGCCCCGTCGCACGAGCACGACACCCATCGGCTCGGGGGCGAAGCGGTCGAAGACCGCTTCGGCCCCGTCGCCACCGACCACGTGCTCGGGCGTAGCTGAAGCGATGCCGTCATGGCGTTCGGCGAAGCCCGCCAGCCAGCGCTCGAGGCGCTCCGGAGCGACCTCGACGACCCGGCTCACGCTCAGATGTTGAAGCCGAGGGCCCGCAGCTGCTCGCGGCCGTCCTCGGTGATCTTGTCCGGGCCCCACGGCGGCATCCAGACCCAGTTGATCCGGAAGCCCTTGGTGAGCCCTTCGAGGGCGGTGGCCGTCTGGTCCTCGATGACGTCGGTCAACGGGCAGGCCGCCGAGGTGAGCGTCATGTCGATGATCGCCTGCGAGTCGGAGTCGACCGTGATGCCGTAGATGAGACCGAGGTCGACGACGTTGATGCCGAGCTCAGGGTCGACGACGTCGCGCAGCGCCTCCTCGACGTCGGCGACGTTGGCGGGGGTGGTGGTGACACCGGTGGTGTCCGTCATGGCGGGTCAGCCCTTCTTCGAAGACGGGTTCAGGAGAGGTACGGGACGGGTGGGGTCGATGCCGGCCCGGGCCAGGGCATCGGC
Source organism: Lapillicoccus sp. (assembly GCA_039925625.1). Taxonomy (GTDB): domain Bacteria; phylum Actinomycetota; class Actinomycetes; order Actinomycetales; family Dermatophilaceae; genus Lapillicoccus. The sequence continues at coordinate 3,855 of JBDSYO010000037.1, forward strand.
GAAGGCGGTCCAGCCGAGCAGGGCGCACTTGACGCGGGCGGGGTACTTCGAGACGCCGGCGAAGGCGACCCCGTCGCCGACGACGTCCTCGTCGCCCTCGTCGCTGCCCCGGGAGGTCAGCATCGCTCGCATGGCGGCGTAGGCGTCGAGCGCCTCCGCCACGGTATGCCCGGTGACGAGGTCGGTGAGCACCGAGGTCGACGCCACGCTGATCGAGCAGCCCAGCGCGTCGTAGGACACGTCGCGCACGGTCGCCGCGGACTCGGGGCCGGCAGTG
>JBDSYO010000038.1:0-7092 GCA_039925625.1 Lapillicoccus sp.
TCCGCTCATGGCCGGATCTTTGCACATCATGGCTCTCCGGCCACTCGTTCTGCCGGGTCCGGATCGGGCAGGCTGACCCCGTGACGCAGATCGAGCCCGTCCAGGACGCCGTGGACCCCATCCCACCGCGCCCGCGCGCGGGTTCGAGACGGATCCACCCCGCCTGGTGGGTGGCCGCGGTCGCCTTCCTCACCGCCATCGGTGCGGCCGGGTTCCGGTCCACACCGGGCGTGCTCATCACGCCGCTGCACGACGAGTTCGGCTGGCCCATCGGCCTCATCGGCCTGGCCGTCTCGGTCAACCTCGTGCTGTTCGGGCTGACCGCCCCGTTCTCGGCCGCCCTGATGGAGCGGTTCGGCATCAAGCGGGTCGTGGCGACCGCGCTCGTGCTGGTGAGCGTCGGCTCGCTGCTGCCGGTGTGGATGACGTCGTCGTGGCAGCTCATCCTCTGCTGGGGGCTGCTCGTCGGTCTTGGCACGGGGGCGATGTCGATGTCCCTCGTCGCGGTCGTCACCACCCGCTGGTTCGTCAAGAGCCGCGGCCTGGTCAGCGGCGTGCTCACCGCAGCCGGCGCCACCGGGCAGCTCGCCTTCCTGCCGCTGCTGGCCTGGCTGGCCGAGAACCACGGCTGGCGCTCGGCGGCCATCGCGACGGCCTCGTGCGCGCTGCTCGTCGTGCCACTGGTGCTGTGGCGCTTCCACGACCACCCCCGCGTCCTGGGGCTCACGGCCTACGGCACCCCCGCCGACGAGCCGGTCAGCCCCCGGCCGACCCTCCACGTCAACCCCGCCCGGGTCGCCGTGTCGACCCTGCGCGACGCGAGCCGGCGCGGGGTGTTCTGGCTGCTCGCGGGCAGCTTCGCGGTCTGCGGGGCGTCGACCAACGGGCTGGTGGGCACCCACTTCATCCCGGCCGCGCACGACCACGGCATGCCGCAGACCGCGGCCGCGTCGCTCCTGGCCGTCGTCGGGATCTTCGACATCGTCGGCACGATCTTCTCCGGCTGGCTGACCGACCGCTACGACCCCCGGTTCCTGCTCGCCATGTACTACACGCTGCGCGGCGCCTCGCTGTTCCTGCTGCCATCGCTGTTCGGCGACGCGGTGCACCCGAGCATGCTCGCGTTCATCCTCTTCTACGGGCTCGACTGGGTGGCCACCGTGCCGCCCACGATGGCGCTGTGCCGCAACGCGTTCGGCGAGCGCGGACCCATCGTCTTCGGCTGGGTGTTCGCCTCGCACCAGCTCGGTGCTGCCGGTGCCGCCCTGGGCGCGGGGATCGTCCGCGACCAGCTCGGCACCTACGACCTGGCCTGGTACGTCGCGGGCGCTCTCTGCGTCGTGGCGGCCTCCCTCTGCGTCGCCATCCGCTACCGGCCGGCCTCCGCGCCCGTGTCCGCGCCCGTGTCCTGACCGGTGGCCGGAGATGGACCCGGAGACGACCGGTGCGGGTGCCCGGGCATACCCAGAGGTCCCTGTCGGTTGGTCATGAGAGGCTGAGTGGCTGCTGGCCCGTAGGCGTGGACCCGTCCCTCGGACGCCGCGCCGGTCGCCCAGCGCGCCGGCGAGAGCCTGCTTTGCCACTTCTGACTGCTGACCACTGACTGCTGACCACTGACTGCCTAGGGGATCCCACTCGTGTCGACGCTCGGCCCGGTCGCCTCGACCTCCACCCTGCGTGCGGGCTTCCGCGTCGTCGGCCGGGGGATGTCGGAGCAGCGGCGCTGGATCAGCGTCGCCATCCTCGGCAGCACGATCTACGGCATCCTCACCGGCGGCACCGCCTGGGTCATCGGCCGGGTCGTCCACGACACGGTGTCCCCGGCCATCGCGACCCGGTCGGTCACCGCGGCCCAGCTGACCGGTGCCGGGCTGCTGCTGGCGGGCGTCGTCGTCGCCAACGTCATCGGGATCGTCATGCGCCGGCTCGCGGCGGGGGTCGCGGTCTACAACCTCGGTGCCACCTACCGCCGCCGGGTCACCCGTCAGTACCTCCGGCTGCCGCTCGCGTGGCACCACCGGCACCCCTCCGGCCAGCTGCTGTCGAACGCCAACTCCGACGTCGAGTCGATGTGGAACGTCTTCCAGCCGCTGCCGATGGCCTTCGGCATCGTCGTCATGCTCGTCTTCGGGGCGGTGCAGATGTTCCTCGTCGACCCGTTCCTCGCCGCCATCGGGATGACGGTCTTCCCGGCCCTGTTCGCCGTCAACCTCGTCTTCCAGCGGATCATGTCGCCCAAGGTCACGCGGGTGCAGCAGCTGCGGGCGGAGGTGTCGGAGGTCGCCCACGAGAGCTTCGAGGCGGCCCTGGTCGTCAAGAGCCTGGGCCGCGAGGACCAGGAGGCCGAGCGCTTCACCGCGACCACCCACGAGCTGCGTGACGCCAACATCGCCGTCGGCCGCTCCCGTGGCGTGTTCGACCCGGCCATCGAGGCGATCCCCACGATCGGCACCCTGGCCGTACTCGCCGTCGGCGTGTGGCGCGTCTCGACCGGCCACCTCACCGCGGCCGAGGTCGTACAGATCGCCTACCTCTTCTCGATCCTCGCCTTCCCGGTCCGCGCCCTGGGCTGGGTGCTCGCCGAGCTGCCCCGCGCCGTCGTCGGCGCCGACCGGGTCGACGGTGTGCTGCGGGCCACCGGCTCGATGGACCACGGCACCTCCCGGGTCCCCGCCTCGGGGGCGAGCCGGCTCGACCTCGACGGCGTCTCGTACGCGTACCACGTCGACCTCGACGACGGTGGCACCGACCGCAACCCCGCCCTCACCGGGGTCACCCTCGACGTCCCCGCCGGGGGCACCACGGCCCTCGTGGGTCCGACCGGCTCCGGCAAGTCGACCCTCACCAACCTCATGGTGCGCCTCGTCGACCCCGACACCGGCGCGGTCCGCGTCGACGGCATCGACCTGCGGCAGGTGCGCCAGGGCGGCATACCGGAGGTCGCAGCCCTCGTGGCCCAGCAGACCTTCATGTTCGACGACACGGTGCGCGGCAACGTCACGCTCGGGATCGAGCGCACCGACGACGAGGTGTGGAGCGCCCTGCGCGTCGCCCAGGGCGAGGGGTTCGTACGGCGGCTCGGGTCAGGGCTCGACACGCGGGTGGGCGAGCGGGGCACCAGCCTCTCGGGCGGGCAGCGACAGCGGATCGCGTTGGCCCGCGCGGTGGTCCGCCGACCGCAGCTGCTCGTCATGGACGACGCGACCTCGGCCGTGGACCCCGCGGTGGAGCAGGAGATCCTTGCGGCCCTGCGCGAGGCCAGCTCGGGCACCACCGTGCTCGTCGTCGCCTACCGGATGGCCACCATCGCGCTCGCCGACGACGTCGTCTACCTCGAGGAGGGCCGGGTCGTCGACCACGGCACCCACACCGAGCTGCTCGGCCGGTGCATCGGCTACCAGCGCCTCGTCACGGCGTATGCGCGGGAGGCCGCCGAGCGTGCGGCCGTGGCCGCCGACGAGGAGGCCGCCGAGCGCGTGGGGGCGGGACGATGAGCCTGCGCAGCGCTCCGGTGACGGACCACTCCGGCATCGAGTCGGGCCGTGACCTCTCGACCTGGCAGACCCTCAAACGCGGGGTCGAGCTGTCGCCGGAGCTGAAGAAGGGCATCGGGGTCACGGTCGTCCTGGCCGTGCTGTCGACCCTCGGCAAGGTGATGATCCCGTTCGTCGTACAGCGCACCACCGACGAGGGCATCCTCGGCGGCGCTGGCCCGGACGCCGGCATCGTCCTGCGCTACGTCCTCATCGCCATGGTCGGCGTGGCCGTCACCGCGGTCAGCTCCTACCTCGTCAACGTCCGGCTGTTCACGGCGTCGGAGAACGGCCTGTCGACGCTGCGGATCCGCGCGTTCCGGCACATCCACGACCTGTCGATGCTCACCCAGAACACGGAGCGCCGCGGGTCACTCGTCTCCCGCGTGACCTCCGACGTCGACACCATCTCGATGTTCGTGCAGTTCGGCGGGCTCATGCTCATGGTCAACCTCGCTCAGCTGACGCTGGCGACGGTGCTCATGGTGATCTACAGCCCGGCTCTGGCCGCCGTGGTGTGGATCTGCTTCCTGCCGCTGTTCTTCATCATCCGGCGTTTCCAGGGCATCGTCGGCCGGGCCTACACCGGGGTCCGCGAACGAGTCGGCGACATGCTGGCCGCCATCTCCGAAGCCGTCGTGGGCGCGTCGACGATCCGGGCCTACGGCGTGGAGGACCGCACCGCCGCCCGGATCGACCAGGCCGTCGAGGCGCACCGCCGCGCGGCGATCCGGGCGCAGACCCGGGCCGTCATGGCGTTCACCACGGGCCAGCTGGTCTCCGGCCTGACCACTGCCGTCGTCATCATCGTCGGCACCGTCCTCGCCGTGAACGGGCGGCTGACGCTCGGCGAGCTGCTGGCCTTCCTCTTCCTCGTCAACCTGTTCACCATGCCGGTGCAGCAGGCCACCGAGATCCTCAACGAGATGCAGAACGCCGTCGCGGGGTGGCGGCGGGTCATCGGCATCATCGACACGGCCGCCGACGTCGCCGACCCCGGGTCGTCCGGGGTGGAGCTGCCGCGGGGCCCGATCACGGTCGGCTTCGACAGGGTGTCCTTCGCCTACCCGGGCGGCGACACGGTGCTGCACGACGTCAACCTCCGCATCGCGCCGCGCTCGCGCGTGGCCATCGTGGGCGAGACCGGGTCGGGCAAGTCGACGCTGGCCAAGCTCCTGACCCGCCTCATGGACCCCACGTCCGGTGAGGTGACCATCGACGGCGTCGACCTGCGCACCGTCCGGTTCGGGTCGCTGCGCAGCCGCGTGGTCCTCGTGCCGCAGGAGGGCTTCCTCTTCGACGCCTCGTTGCTCGACAACATCCGGTTCGGGGCGCCCGACGCCACCGAGGACGACGTCCGGCTCACGCTCACGGAGCTCGGCCTCGACGCGTGGCTCGCCTCGCTGCCCCAGGGTCTGGCCACCGACGTGGGGCAGCGCGGCGAGTCGATGTCGGCGGGGGAGCGGCAGCTCGTCGCCCTCGCCCGGGCCTACCTCGCCGACCCCGACCTGCTCGTGCTCGACGAGGCCACCTCGGCCGTCGACCCGTCCACCGAGGTCCGCATCCAGCGCGCCCTCGACAGCCTCACCCGGGGCCGGACCTCCATCGCCATCGCCCACCGCCTCTCCACGGCGCAGGCGGCCGACGAGGTCATCGTCGTCGACGACGGCCGCATCGTCGAGCGCGGCCCGCACACCGACCTCGTCGACGGCGGCGGCGTCTACTCCCGGCTGCACGCCTCCTGGGTCACCCAGCAGCACAGCGGCGTCTGACCGGAGCCGACCGCCCCGGAATTCTTCCCAATGGGAGCGGCGGACACGGTTCTGCACAGGAGGAGCGCTCGTCACGGAATCCCGTCACGAGCGCTCCTCATGTTCGGCGTTACCGTCACCAGCACTCCTATTGGGTGGATCCGTGACGGTGCCCCCGGCGGCGGCGCTGACCAGCGCTGCCGCAGGTGGCGTCGACCGGTCCGTGCGGGGTGCGGGACAATGGCGTCGTGCCGCAGGAGACCGCCGTTGAGACGCCCACCCTCGACCCTGATGTCGCCGCGCTCCTCAAGCGCGACGCGGCCGGTCTGGTGGCGGCCGTCGTCCAGCAGCACGACACGGGGCGCGTGCTCATGGTCGGCTGGATGAACGACGACGCCCTCGCCCGCACGCTCACCACCGGGCGGGTGACGTTCTGGTCGCGCAGCCGGCAGGAGCTGTGGCGCAAGGGCGACACCTCCGGCCACGTGCAGTGGGTCAGGTCCGTCGCGCTCGACTGCGACGGAGACGCCCTCCTCGTGTGGGTCGACCAGGTCGGGCCGGCCTGCCACACGGGGGCGCACTCCTGCTTCGACACCCACCCGCTCGAGGCGACGCCGGGTCGTGCCGATGGCTGACGTCGCCGCCGACCTCACCTGGGGCGAGACCTGGCCGCGCCTCGACCTGTTCTCCGTGCTCGCCCGGGACCGCCGGGTCGTCCCCGTCGTGCGGCGCCTGCTCGCCGACGCCGAGACGCCGCTGAGCATCTACCGCAAGCTCGCCAGAGACGCCCCCGGAACGTTCCTCCTCGAGTCGGCCGAGCACGGCGGCGTCTGGTCGCGCTACTCCATCATCGGCGCGCGCAGCCGGGCCACCCTCACCGAGCGCGACGGGCACGCGTACTGGATCGGCGAGCCGCCCGTCGGCGTTCCCACCGACGGCGACCCCACCGAAGCCCTGCGCCTCACGCTCGAAGCGCTGGCCACCGACCGCATCGACGGGCTTCCGCCGCTGACCGGGGGGATGGTCGGGGCCATCACCTACGACGCCGTCCGCCGCTGGGAGCACGTGCCCGACGAGGGCCGTGACGAGCTCCATCTGCCCGAGATCGGGATGCTCTTCGCCACCGACGTCGCGATCCTCGACCACGCCGACGGCTCGCTGCTGCTCGTCGCCAACGCCGTCAACTACGACGCCACCGACGACCGGGTCGAGTGGGCGTGGGCCGACGCCGTCGACCGCCTCGACCGGATGACCGCCGAGCTGGCCGCGCCCGCCGAGAGCACCGTGGCGGTGATCGAGCCCGTGCCGGCAGAGGTGACGAGCTCGCACACTCCCGAGCAGTTCCACGACATGGTCGAGCGCAGCAAGGAGGCGATCCGGGCGGGCGAGGCGTTCCAGATCGTGGTCTCCCAACGCTTCTCGATGCCCTGCGCCGCATCGACCCTCGACGTCTACCGCGCCCTGCGGGCCTCGAACCCCAGCCCCTACATGTACCTCCTGCGCCTCCCCCACCCCGACGGCTCCGTCTACGACATCGTCGGGTCGAGCCCCGAGGCCCTCGTCAAAGTAACCGGCACCCGCGTCATCACGCACCCCATCGCAGGCTCGCGCCCCCGCGGCAAGACGCCCGAGGACGACGTCCGGCTCGCCGAGGAGCTGCTTGCCGACGAGAAGGAACGGGCCGAGCACCTCATGCTCGTCGACCTCTCCCGCAACGACCTCCAGCGGGTATGCGGGGCCGGCACCGTCGACACGGTCGAGTTCATGACGACCCGGCGCTACAGCCACATCATGCATCTCGAGTCGAC
>JBDSYO010000039.1:0-8329 GCA_039925625.1 Lapillicoccus sp.
GACGCCGTGGTCCTCGGCGTAGGTCACGAGCGCCGGCCACACCGTGCGGAAGTCGGCGAAGTTCTGGGTCGGCGTCTTGTCCTTGTCGTTGCCGACGAAGGTGTTGACGACCGGCACCTTCATCAGCGACGCGGCGCGGATCACCGCCTTGAGGTGGCCTTGCACCTCCTCGCGGTGGGCGGGGTCCGGATGCAGCGGGTTCGGGTAGTAGCCCAGCGCGGAGATGTCGACGCCGCGGCCCTCGATGTCGTCGACCAGCTCGCCCGCCTGCGCCTCGGAGAGGTTCGCGACGTCGATGTGGGACGTCCCGGCATACCGGCGCTGTTCGCCGCTCGACCGCGGCCAGCAGGCGACCTCGAGCGTGCGGAACCCGTTGCCGGCCGCCCAGTCGGCCACCTCGGTCAGGGGCGTCTGGGGGAAGGGAGCGGTGAGCAGGCCCAGCTTCATGCGTCTCTCCTCGTCACGGTGGCCCAGCGGCCGGTGTCGTTGCTCTGCAGGACGGCCTCCTCGAGGAAGAGGCCCTCGACCCCGTCGGCGAAGGTGGGGTAGGAGCCGTCGTCGCGCGGCCCGCCGAGCACCGCGGCGTACACCGACTCGACGAACCCGAGGAAGGACTCCGCGAAGCCCTCGGGGTGGCCCCCGGGCAGGTGCGAGACGCGCACCGCGTCGGGCCCCATGAGCGAGAGGTCGCGCAGGAGCACCTGGTTGAGTGCCCCGCGGTGGCCGACCCAGAGCCGCTCGGGCTCCTCGGAGCTCCAGCTCAGCCCGCTCGCGGCGCCCGAGACCTCGACGGTGCAGAGGTTCTTCCGGCCGGGAGACACCTGCGAGACCGTGAGTACCCCGCGCGCCCCGCCCTCGAAACGCAGCAGCAGCCCCGCCGCGTCGTCCGTGCTCACCTGGAAGTCCTCGCGTTCCACCTCGCCGACGGCGTGCCCGGTGAAGGTCTCGACGGAGCTGATGGGCCGGTGGCGGACGGGCACGAACGTATGCAGGTCGGCGAAGACCTCGGTGACGCGCAGCCCCGTCATGAAGCGGACGAGGTCGAGCCAGTGCGAGCCGATGTCGGCGACGGCGCGCAAGCGGCCGGAGGCGGCGGGGTCGACCCGCCAGTTCCAGTCGGTGTCGAGCAGGAGCCAGTCCTGCAGGTACCCGCCGCTGATGAGCCGTGGCGGACCGAGGTCGCCGCGGGCCACCATGGCCCGCGCCTCGTGGAGGACGGGGTTGAACCGCACGTTGAAGCAGATGGCGTGCACGATGCCGGCCGACTCCGCGGCGCGCAGCATGGCGATGCCCTCGTCGGCGGTGAGGGCGAGCGGCTTCTCGCAGACCACGTGCTTACCCGCGGCGATGAGCTGCGTGACCTGGTCGGCGTGGAGGTGGTTGGGACTCGTCACGTGGACGACGTCGACTTCTGTGTCGGCGCACAGGGCGTCGAGGTCGTCGTAGACGTGGGGGTACTCCCCGGTTGCGCGGGCAGCCTCGGCGTCCCGGGTGAGGACGCCGCGCAGCGGGACGCCGATGCGCCGCAGCGCGTCCATATGGACCGCGGCGATGAAACCGGTGCCGATGACGGCGGCGCCGACCCCGGCGGTGTCGCGGAGGGGAAGCAGGCTCACCGGGGTTTCCCTCTCGTGCGCGAGATCCGTACGTAGGCCCAGGCGAGGGCCAGCAGGATGATGCCGAACAGCATCTGCCGCAGCGACTCCGCCACCGACAGCCGGATGAGCAGCGTGTCGAGCACGGTGAGGATGAGCGCGCCGAGGAAGGTGCCGCCCATGCCGCCGACCCCGCCGAGGATGGACGTGCCGCCGATGACCGCAGCCGCGACCGAGGGCAGGAGGTAGCTGTTGGCGAGCTGCAGGTCGACCGCACCGCTGCGGCCGCCGACGAGGATGCCGGCGACGCCGGCCAGGAGCGCGCAGGTGACGTAGACCGCGAGCTCCACCCGCCAGACCCGCACGCCCGCCAGCCGCGCGGCGACCCGGTTGTCCCCGGTCGCGTACACGAGCCGACCGAGCCCGGTGCGTCGCAGCAGCAGGACGAGGGCGGTGCCGATGGCGAGCAGGACCAACAGGTTCCACGGCAACGGGCCGAGGACGGTGCCGCCGCCCAGGGTGCGGACGAGGTCGGGCATGAGCGTGGCCCCGCCGAGGAAGCTCTGGCTCCCGACGGTGAGGACGCCGAGGACGATCCCGTTCATCCCCAGCGTCATGATGAGCGGGTTGACCTTGAACACGCCGATCCCGACGCCGTTGACGACGCCGATGACGAGCGCCGTGGCGAAGCCGAGCAGCATGCAGGTGAGCGTCGAGTCGCCTGCCGCAGCGCGGGACCCGACGACGTAGGCCGTCGCCGTCGCCGTCATCGTCACCGAGAGGTCGATGCCGCCCGTGAGCATGCACAGGGTCTGCCCGCCGGCGAACAGCGCCAGCGGCGCGACGATGAGCAACGTGTTGCGCAGCTGGCCCAGGGTGAGGAACCCGGTGTCGACGATCCCGTTGAGGACGCAGAGCGCCAGTAGCACGACGACGAGGGCGACCATCGCCGGCGCGGGGCGCCAGCGGCTCGCGGCGACGGCCGGGCTCGACGGGGTGGCCGGGCTCGACGGGGTGGTCGGGGTGGTCGTCGTCATGCCCGCGACCACCGGGCCCGCAGCAGCGACCCGACCAGGACGACGAGCACGAGGATGACGCCGCGCACGGCCTCCCCCCATGACGGGTCGACCCCGAGGATGAGCAGGTTGCCGGAGACCAGGAACAGGCACCACACCGCGACGACCGGGCCGAAGAACCCACCGACGCCGCCCGTGAGGGCGACCCCGCCGAGGACGATGGCGGCCACGGAGCTGAGGGTGGCGACGTTGGCCACGCTCGGGGTGGCCGCGCCGCCGCCGGTGTAGGCCGTGGTGGCCACGCCGGCGAGCGCGGCGAAGAACCCGCCGACCGCATACGACGTCATCCGGGCCCGGCCGGCCGACACGCCGGCGAGGAAAGCCGCCTGTGGGTCGGAGCCCAACGCATACACCGATAGGCCGGAACGGCTGCGGCGCAACGGGATGATGATGAGAAGCAGGGGCACGACCAGGAACAGCAGCGCGGGCCAGTAGGCGCTCCCGCTACCCTTGACCAGCTTCTGGAACAGGTCGGGAGCCCCGCCGCCGGGGGCGGGCAGGACGACGAGCGCCAGCCCGAGCCAGACGAAGCTCGTGGCCAGCGTGACGATGATGTCGGGGATGCCGCTGCGTGTGATCACCCAGGCGGTCGCCACTCCGACGAGGACGCCGACGAGCAGGGTGAGCAGCGCCAGGGCGATCGACGGCACGAACCCGACCGACTTCATGAGCAGGGCGGACAGGCAGTTGAAGAGCACCATCTGCGCGCCGACCGAGAGGTCGATCCCGCCGCCGACGACGATGATCGCCTGCGCGATCGCGAGGAAGGCGACCGGCAGGGTGGACGTGAACATCGTCTGCAGCTCGAAGGAGCCCCACGCCCGGATCTGCGTGGACTGCCAGATGAGGAGCGCCGCGAACAGCACGACGAGGGCCATCGGCCAGGCGCTCTCCCGCGCGAAACGGGAGACACGGGAGCGGCTCGTGGCCGACGGCCCCTCGGGTGCTCCGGACGCGTCGGGAGCCCCGGAACGGGCCGAGAGAGCGGTGCTCACGCGGTCTCCTTCGTGGTGAGGTCGAGGCCGTGGGCCGCGGCCAGCAGGCGCTCCTCGTCGGCGTCGCCGGCGGGCATCTCGTCGACGATCCGGCCGTCGTGCATGACGAGCACGCGGTCGCACACGAGGGGCACCTCCCGCAGCTCGCTGGTGAACATGAGGACCGAGCGGCCCCGAGCCGCCTCCTCGCGCAGGAGCGTATAGATCTGGTGCTTGGTACCGACGTCGATGCCGCGGGTGGGGTCGAAGCAGAGCATGACGTCGTAGCCCGCGACGATCCAGCGGCCGATGGTCAGCTTCTGCTGGTTGCCGCCGGAGAGCTCGCGAGCCTGCGTCTGGCCGCGGGTGTCGACCTCGAGCTGGTCGATGGCCCGGTCGACGGCCTCGCGCTCGTGGGCGCGGTCGACGAAGCCCCACCGGCGCAGCCGGTTGTAGAGCGGCAGGGCGAGGTTGTCGCGGATCGACTGCTGGGGCAGGATCGCCGACTGCCGGTCGGAGGGGACGAGCGATATGCCGCGCTCGATGGCCTGGATGGGGTGGCGGGCCTTGACGACCCGGCCGTCGACGGTGACGGTGCCCCCGCTCGACGGCTGGTCGCCGGCGAGCACGGCGAAGAGCTCGTCCTGGCCCTGCGCCTCCAGCGCGACGATGCCGAGCACCTCACCGTGGTCGAGGTCGAAGGATACGTCGTGCAGGCGTCGGCCGGCGGCGAGGTGTTCCACGACGAGCCGGGGCGCTCCGGTGCGCTCGGTGCGTCGGTCGGTGACCGCCTCCTCCAGGCGGGCCACCTTCTCCCCCAGCATGGCGGCGACGATCCGCTTCTCCCCGCCCTCCGAGGTGCGGTGGGTGTCGACGGCCCGGCCGTCGCGCAGCACCGTGACCCGGTCGCACTCGGCCTCCACCTCGGCCAGGCGGTGCGAGATGAAGAGCACCGACCGGCCGTCGTCACGCCAGCGGCGCATGACGTGGAAGACGCGCTCGGCGAGGTCGCTGGGCAGGGCGGCCGTGATCTCGTCCAGAAGGAGCAGCTGCGGGTCGTGGGCGAGGGCACGGGCCAGGTCGAGCATCCGCAGCGTGGCGAGCGGGATCGTCGAGACACGGCTGCGCAGGTCGACGCGTCCGAGCCCGAGCTGCCCCAGCCACTCCCGCACCGCCGCCTGGTCGGTGGAGGTGAGGACGAAGTTGTCGAGCACGTTGAGGTCGGGCACGAGCGCCGGGTCCTGGAACACCGGCGCGAGGCCGGCCGCCCGCGCCGCGACCGGTGACGCGAAGGCGACCTCCCGGCCGCCGATGACGATGGTGCCCGCGTCGGGGGTCAGGACGCCGCTGAGGATCTTCACCAGCGTGCTCTTGCCGGCGCCGTTGGCTCCGAGCAGGGCGTGGATCTCACCACGCTCCACCTCGAGGTCGGCGGAGCGGAGCGCGACGACGGGTCCGTAGCTCTTGGCGACGCCCCGGACCGAGAGGAGGACCTCCCGGCCGGGGTCGCCGGCGTCAGGCTGCGGCGGGGTCTGCGAAGGTCCGGTCGTCACTCCCCCGGGCCCTTGCAGGCCGACAGCTGCTCGTTGCTGTAGGTCGTGAACGGCTTGACCTGGGTGGCCGCGCTGAACGTGGGCTGCCGGTCGGCTACGTAGTTGGCCTTGAGCTTGTCGGTGTCGGTCTTGTACCAGAGCTCCGGCTTGAGGACCGTCTTCTTCTCGACCGTCTTGCCCGCCAGCACGTCGAGGGCGATGGCCGTACCGACGCCCCCGATGACCGCGGGGTTGGTGACGACGGCGCCCTTGACCGCGGCGTCGTTGAGCAGCTGGCCGATGAAGCCGTTCTCGTCGGCGCCGATGACCGGCACCGGCTCCTTGTTGAGCGTCTTGAACGCGTTGACGACGGTGTAGTCGGTGCCGCTGGTCCAGATGGCGTCGACCTTGGTCGAGGAGTTGAGCAGGTCGAGCGCCTGCTGCCCGGCCTTGGAGAAGTCCCAGCCGGTGTTGACCTCCTGCACGACCTTGATGTTGGGGAAGTTCTTCAGCGCCGCGGTGAAGCCGGTGTGGCGGTCGGTGTCGGCCGGCACACCGGGTATGCCACGCATTTCCACGACGTTGCCGGTGCCGTTGAGCAGCTTGCCGATCGCCTCGCCGCCGAGCCGGCCGTACTCCACCTGGTCGTTGGTGACGTTGTAGGCGTCGGGGCTGGTGACGGCGCTGTCGACGGCAACGACGACGATGCCCTTGGCCTTGGCCTCGGCGATGACGTCGTTGAGCTTGTCGGGGTCGCTCGGGTTGACGATGATCGCGTTGACGCCCTGCGAGATGAGGGAGCGCAGGTCGGCGATCTGCTCGGTGGGTCCACCGTTGCGGTTGGCCGAGACGAACTTCTTGACCTTGCCGCTCGCGAGGGACTGGGCCTTGGACGCGCAGATCATCTCCTCGCGCCAACCGTTGCCGACGAGGGTGTTGCTGATCCCGACGACGTAGTCGCCGCCACCGCCGGCGGCCGCCGGGCCGCCTCCGGACGCCGATCCACCGCCGCCGGAGCTGCAGGCCGCGAGAGAGACGGCCGCGGTGCCGGCGACGAGCGCGCAGATCGACCTTGATGTGCGACGGTGCATGAGCTTCCACCCTTTCGGAGGGTTCGTGCGGGGCTGGTGGCGGTCATCTGTCTATACATCTGTACCGCAGGAGTGACCTTACGCCGTCCACCCACGGAACACCCAGGATGCGCGCCGCCGTTGCCGAACGGTTACGAAGAAGGCCCGGGGCGCCGGCGCACCGCGCCCGGCACAACGGGCATACCGGTCCGAGCCGACTCGACGGCGGCGAAGCAGAGGGCCAGACCCGGGAGCGCCGTACGCGCGTCGTTGCGCGCCGGGCGCCCGTCCTCGACCGCCGCGAGCAGCTCGCCCATCGTGCCGGCAAGACCCGGGCCGAACCAGTCGGTGCCGATGTCGAGCAGCTCCTCGTCCGCTGCCTCACCCGACCCGGAGACGACGAGCACCGAGGAGCCGCCCAGCGAACCACCCTCGTGCAGTACGGACCCCCGCGTCCCGTCGACCCGGTAGCCCCCGCGTTCCGCCCGCGGCTCGGCCGCCCGGAACCGCAGCGAGACTTGCGCCTCGCCCGCGTCGACGATCACCTGGGCCTGGGTGGGCGCATTGACCAGCTGCCCGGCCCGGCGGCCCACCTGCGCGCATACCGACCGCGCCTTCCCGGGCACGAGGGCCCCGACGAGGTCGAACCAGTGGATCCCGAAGTCGTAGAGCACGAGGTCGGCCATCGACGCGAAGGCCGGCATGTCGGCGACGACGGCGTCGTGCGGCCAGTAGACCCAGAAGTCGGCACTCGTCACGTCGCCCAGCCGGCCGGAGGCGACGGCGTCCAGCAGGGCCGCGAAGTGTGGCGCCCAGCGGCCGTTGGCGTTGACCGCGAGGGTGCGCCCCACCTGGTCGGCGAGGTGGCACAGCGCCTCTCCCTCGTCGAGGTCCTCGACGAACGGCTTCTGGCTCAGCACATGACGGCCGGCGCGCAGGGCCTGCTCGACGACCGCCGGCCGGCCCGACGCGTGGGTCGCGATGTCGACCACGGTGACGGAGTCGTCGGCGAGGAGGGCCTCGACGTCGGCGTGCACGGTCGCGCCGGGGGCGTACTCGTCGCGCAGGCGTTCGGCCTTGGCCGGGGTACGGTCCGTGAGGGCCACGACGGGGAAGCCCGCCTCGCGGTAGGCGGCCAGCTGCATCGAGGCCACCCAGCCGCAGCCCACCAAGCCGATGCCGGTCACGGCCGGAGACCCTCGATTTCTCGGCTGGTCACCTCGACGCGGCGACCGGACTCGGCGCTCTGCACGGCCGCGTCCACCATGAGCTGGCCGGTGCGCCCGACGGCGGTGCCGATCGGGGCGTCGAGCGGCTCGCCGGTGTCGAGGTGGTGGAGCAGCGCGGCCAGGCCGGTGCTCACCTCGGGCCCGAGGGTGTCGGCCGGCACGACGAGACCCTCGAGGTGCTCGGCGTCCTGCAGCGTGACGTGGGGGTCGTAGTCGTAACTGGCGATCGAGCCGTGGGTGCCGAGGACGACGAAGCCGGTGCGCGGCTGGGTGAGATGGTTCCAGGGGTCGGTGAAGGTGCCCCAGCGGGTCTGGAAGCTCGACAGCCCGCTGCGGTATGCCGCGACGACGACGCTCTGCTCGTCGACCTCCAGCCCGGGGGCGACGTGGGTCGTCGCCGTGACCGAGAGGGGCACCTCGCCGTCGCGGAACCACGTGCCGAGGGTCGTGCCGTAGCCGAGGTAGTCGAGCAGCGAGCCGCCGCCGGCCGCCTTGGAGTACCACCACGACCCGGCCTTGTCGGCCTCGGTCGGCTGCATCTCGATCTTGTCGTGCAGGTGGTAGAGCGGCCCGCGGTTGCCGTCGTAGAAGTGGACCTCGGTGACCTCGCCGACACGTCCCTCAGCGATGAGCCGGTGGGCGGTGCGGTGGGTGGGGTACCAGGCGAGCGGCCAGTTCACGGCCAGCGCCGTGCCGTGCCGTTCGGCGGCCGCGATCATCGCGTCCACGGCGGCGAGGTCGGGGCCGAACGGCTTCTCGAGCTGCACCGCGATGCCGCGGGGGGCGAGCGCCTCGACCCACTCCTGGTGCCGCGCGGTCGTCGAGCAGACGATGGCGACCTCCGGGGCATACC
>JBDSYO010000040.1:0-3746 GCA_039925625.1 Lapillicoccus sp.
GCCGCGGTCGTGATCGCCGACACCCAGGGTCTCGGAGCGGTGACCATGCGGTCGGTGGCCGCCGCAGTCGGGGTCAGCGCCGCGGGTCTCTATCGCTACATCGCCTCCCGAGACGAGCTCGTGGGCCACATGGTCGACCGGCTGTCCGCCGAGGTGGCGCACCCCGAGCCCACCGGCGACTGGGTCGCCGATCTGACCGAGGTCGCCGAGCATCAGGTGCGCGTGTTCCGGGCCCATCCATGGATGACCGGAGCCGTCGGGTCGCTGACCCACCTCGGGCCCCACGTCCTGGACCACCTCGAATGGGGGCTGGACGTGCTGCGCGACGTGGAGGTGACCGTGAACCGCAAGCTCGAGGCGATCGCCCTGGTCAACGGGTTCGCGGCGCTGTTCGCAGGCAGCAGCCAGCCAGGCCCGGATGCCTTCGCCCAGCTGGACCCTCGACGCCAGCCCCAGCTGTCCGCAGCCCTGTCCAGCGCCACGTCCATCGATCCAACCGACGACTTCTTCCGCCGAGTCGTGGCCGGGCTGCTCCGCAGCCTCCTGGGCTGATCCGCACCTGACGACCCGCAGCCGAGGTCAGGCGATCGCCTGACGAGAGAGCCCGCATACCAACGGTTTCGTCGGTATGCGGGCCGTCGCAGTCGTGGGGACCGGCTGTTCAGCGGCTGTTCAGCGGTTGTTCAGCGCAGGTCGTACCGGTCGGCCGTCATCACCTTGTCCCACGCCACCACGAAGTCGCGCACGAACTTCTCCTGCGCGTCGGCGCTGGCGTAGACCTCGGCCACCGCACGCAGCTCGGAGTTGGACCCGAACACGAGGTCGGCCCGGGTGCCGGTCCAGCGGACGTCGCCCGTGGCGCGGTCCCGTCCTTCGAACGTGTCGGCGTGGGCCTTGTCCTCACCCACCGCCGACCACACCGTGCCCATGTCGAGCAGGTTGACGAAGAAGTCGTTGCTGAGGACGCCCGGACGGTTCGTCAGGACCCCCGCCGTCGAGCCGCCCGCGTTGGCGCCGAGCACCCGCAGGCCACCGACCAGCACGGTGAGCTCCGGTGCGCTGAGGCCGAGCAGGTTGGCCCGGTCGACGAGGAGGAACTCCGCGGGCAGCCGGCTGCCCTTGCCCAGGTAGTTGCGGAACCCGTCGGCCGTGGGCTCGAGGTAGCCGAACGACTCGACGTCGGTCTGCTCCTGCGACGCGTCACCCCGCCCGGGCGTGAACGGCACCCGGATGTCGAACCCGCCGTCCCGTGCGGCCTTCTCGACCGCCACGCAGCCGCCGAGGACCACGAGGTCCGCGATCGACACCGTGGTGCCGGCGTCACGCAGCTCGGACTGCACGCCCTCGAGGGCACGCAGCACCGTCGCCAGCTCAGCGGGATCGTTGACCTCCCAACCGTTCTGGGGGTTGAGCCGGATCCGGCCGCCGTTGGCGCCGCCCCGCTTGTCGCTGCTGCGGAACGTCGAGGCCGAGGCCCAGGCCGCCTTGACCAGCTGCGCGACGGTGAGCCCGCTGGCCAGGATCTTGTGCTGGGCCGCCGCGATCCCGACCTCGTCGAGGGGAGCGCCCGGGGCCGCCGGCACCGGGTCCTGCCAGAGCAGCTCCTCCTGCGGCACCCACGGCCCGAGGTACCGCTCGATCGGGCCCATGTCGCGGTGGGTCAGCTTGTACCAGGCCCGCGCGAACGCATCCGCGAACTGGTCGGGGTGCTCGTGGAACCGGCGCGAGATGGCCTCGTAGACCGGGTCCACCCGCATCGACAGGTCGGTCGTCAGCATGGTCGGCGGCCGGGTCAGCTCACCCGTCTCCGGGTCGGGCACGGTGTTGGCGCCGCCGCCGTCCTTGGGCTGCCACTGGTGCGCGCCGGCCGGGCTCGTGGTCAGCTCCCACTCGTAGCCGAAGAGGTTGTCGAAGTAGGCGTTGCTCCACCGCGTCGGGGTCGCCGTCCAGGTGACCTCGAGGCCGCTGGTGATCGCGTCGCGACCCCCACCGCTGCCGTAGGTGCTGATCCAGCCGAAGCCCTGGTCGACGAGGCCCGCCCCCTCGGGCTCGGCGCCGACGTACGCCTTGGGGTCGGCTGCCCCGTGCGTCTTGCCGAACGTGTGTCCCCCGGCGATGAGGGCCACGGTCTCCTCGTCGTTCATGGCCATCCGGCCGAACGTCTGCCGGATCTCCGAAGCCGCAGCAAGCGGGTCCGGGTGACCCATCGGCCCCTCGGGGTTGACGTAGATCAACCCCATCTGCGACGCACCGAACGGCGCCTCCAGCCGCGGGAAACCCTCGCCCCGGGCGTGCCGCTCGTCGCCGAGCCACGTCTGCTCGGGCCCCCAGTAGACGTCCTCGTCGGGCTCCCAGACGTCCTCGCGGCCACCGGCATACCCGAAGGTCGTGAAGCCCATCGTCTCCAGCGCCCGGTTGCCCGCGAGCACCATGAGGTCGGCCCACGAGATCTGGCGGCCGTACTTCTGCTTCACCGGCCACAGCAGGCGCCGGGCCTTGTCGAGGTTGGCGTTGTCGGGCCAGCTGTTGAGCGGCGCGAACCGTTGCATCCCGGCCCCCGCGCCGCCGCGTCCGTCGGTGACCCGGTAGGTGCCGGCGCTGTGCCAGGCCATCCGGATCATCAACCCGCCGTAGTGCCCGAAGTCGGCCGGCCACCAGTCCTGCGACGTGGTCAGCGCCGCGTCGACGTCGGCGGCCACGGCCTCCAGGTCGAGGCTCTGGAACGCCGTGCGGTAGTCGAAGTCGTCGCCCATGGGGTTGGCCACCGCAGGGTGCTTGCGCAGGATCCGCAGGTTGAGCTGGTTGGGCCACCACTCGGTGTTGCCGCCCCCCTCGGTGGGGTGCGCGAGCGTCCC
This sequence comes from Lapillicoccus sp., assembly GCA_039925625.1. Classification (GTDB taxonomy): domain Bacteria; phylum Actinomycetota; class Actinomycetes; order Actinomycetales; family Dermatophilaceae; genus Lapillicoccus. The sequence continues at coordinate 2,856 of JBDSYO010000040.1, forward strand.
GCCCGCGACCGGACAGCCGCCGGCCTCCGGCTCGTTCATGTCCTTCTCGGTGGTCGTGGTGTCGGTCAGTTCGTCGGTCACGCGAGCCCCTTCGGGTCGTGGGTATGCGGACGGCGCTCGCCGACCGCAGGGGAACAGCGGGGGCAGAGCCCCCAGTAGACGACCTCGGCCTCGTCGAGGTCGAAGCCGTGGTCGTCGGACGCCGTGAGGCACGGGCCGTCACCGACGGCGCAGTCGACATCGGCGATGGCCCCGCACGAGCGGCAGACCACGTGGTGGTGGTTGTCCCCGACGCGGGACTCGTAGCGCGCCACCGAGCCCGAGGGCTGGATGCGCCGTAGCAGACCGGCTGCGGTGAGAGCCCTCAGCACGTCGTAGACCGCCTGGTGCGAGACCGTTCCGAGGTCGCGCCGAACGGCGTCGATGATGGCGTCGGTCTCGGCGTGCGGGTGTGCGTCGACCGCGGCCAGGACGGCGGTGCGTGGCCGGGTCACCCGAAGCCCGGCGCCCCGCAGCGCGTCGGTCGCCTCGGAGGTGGTCGGCATACCCCGATGCTCGTACATATTCTGGAACCGGTCAAGATATCGTTCCGTCCTCGACCCGCCACAGTCCAGGGGCGTCACGGTGGGGCGTCAGGGGGTCCTGGCGTCAAAACTCTAGGTAGCGACCAGACCCGTTCCGTGCGACCGACCCACGACCGCGACGATAATCATCGGCTGTGGAGCGGGGGCGTCAGCGTGGGGCGGCTGCTCCCGCCGCGCGCACCGTGACCGGCCGCAGTGTCGAGCTGGCGGTCCCCCACCACGTCCTGCTGCAGCAACTCGTAGGGACCGTGCCGCGCAGACTCGACGAAGAGGCGGTAGCTGCCGGTCGCCGCGCGCCGGCCCGCGA
>JBDSYO010000041.1:0-3204 GCA_039925625.1 Lapillicoccus sp.
TCCCGGCGCTCGAGGAGACCGAGGGCGTCGTCGTCTTCCACGAGCAGGTGCTGCTCATCGTCGCCGAGACCACCGGGGTCAGCCTGGCTCAGGCCGACGAGGTGCGCCGCAGCATGGGCACCCCGCAGGGACAGCACGACGTCGAGGCGTGGTGGCGACCTGCGGCCGCCGCGCGCGGCTACTCCGCCGACGACCGCGACCGCATCTGGGAGGTCCTGAAGTCGTTCGCGAGCTTCGGCTTCTGCAAGGCGCACGCCGCCGCCTTCGCGCTGCCCACCTTCCACTCCGCGTGGCTCAAGGCGCACCACCCCGCGGCCCCCTCGGTCCGGCCTCCAGCCGCCCCGCGGCCATGGAGTCCGCGCCCGCCGCCGCCGACACCACCCGTTCCGTACGCGTCGGTCACGGCGACACCCTGTGGGCCATCGCCGCCCGACACCTCGGGCCGAGCGCCACCGCATCCGCCATCGCCCGCGAGTGGCCCCGCTGGTACGCCGCGAACCGCGCCGTCATCGGCGCCGACCCCGACCTCATCGTCGCCGGTCAGGTGCTCACCCCACCGTCAGCGAGCCAGGGAGCGACTCCGTGACCACCTACCCCCGCCTGCGCGTCCTGCCGATCCCCGACACCGACCCGCCCATCATCGACGTCGACGAGCTGCGCACCACCGAGTCGCCTTACGTGCAGGACGCGCTCGCCATCGACTACACGCCCGACGACGACCGCTACTTCGACCGTCAGCGGTCCCGGTCGAGCGAGCTGCCCGACCCCGACCGCTTCGCCCCGCAGCTGGCCCAAGCCCTCGTCGAGGTCATGGTCGGGGCGCGGCCGGCCCCGCAGGTCATCCGCTGGACCAGCCCCGAGGTGTATGCCGTCCTCGCCCGCCGGGCGCTCGTCGCGGCCCGCCGCGGTCTGCAGCACGGGCGCCGCCCCGTCGTGCGACGGGTGCGCGTGCACGACGTCGGCGACGGTGTCGTGGAGGTCGCGGTCGTCGTCGTCCACTCCGACCGGGTGCGGGCCCTGGCGATGCGGCTGGCCGGCGTCGACCACCGCTGGGTGGTCACCGACCTCGTCGTCGGCTGACGGCTTCCCCGTTCCGGCTCACTTGCCGCGGCGGCGGGCCTTCTTGGACGACCGGCGCTGCGACCGGTTGCCCTCCGCATTGTTCGACGCCGCGTTGTTCGACCCCGCGCCGTTCGACGCCGAGCCGTTCGACGCACCGTTCGCTCCCGCGACGTCGGTGACGTTGCGCTCCTCGACCCCACCGTCGTCGCTCGGAGCCGTGTAGTGCAGCTGGCGGGTGGTCGGACCCTGGAGACCCTTCGCCGTGAACGCCGGCGACCGCGTGGGCGCCGGAGCGTCCTGGGGCGTCGAGCGCCCAGCACCGTTCGACCCAGCACCGTTCGACCCAGCACCGTTCGACCCAGCACCGGCGAGCGCGGGCTCGGCGGCCTCGCCGTCCACCGGCTGCTTCTCCACCGGGGCGTCGGCCGGCGCGTCCTGCGCCTCCCGTGCCGTGGAGAGGCTGCCCAGCATGTCGCTGACCGACATCGGCTGCGACGGCTCGGGTGTGGCGGTGACCGGGGAGTCGACCTGCACGTCCACGTTGAAGAGGTACCCGACCGACTCCTCCTTGATGCCGTCCATCATCGCCTCGAAGAGCAGGAACCCCTCGCGCTGGTACTCCACGAGCGGGTCGCGCTGCGCCATCGCGCGCAGGCCGATCCCCTCCTGCAGGTAGTCCATCTCGTAGAGGTGCTCGCGCCACTTGCGGTCGAGCACCGACATGACGACCCGCCGTTCCACCTCGCGCATGACCTCGGCGCCGAGCGCCTCCTCACGGGCGTCGTACGCGTGGTGGGCGTCGGAGGTGAGCGCCTCCCGGAGGAGCTCCGGGGTGATGGCACTGCGGCTACCGGCCTCGTCGGCCAGCTCCTCGATGGTGACCGATACCGGGTAGAGGGTGCGCATCGCGGTCCAGAGCTGCTCGAGGTCCCAGTCGCCGGCATACCCCTCGGCCGTCGCGGCCGTCACGTAACCCGCGATGACGTCGTTGACGAACATGCGGATCTGCTCCTCCATGTCCTCACCCTCGAGGACGCGGCGGCGCTCGTCGTAGACGACCTGGCGCTGCCGGTTGAGCACGTCGTCGTACTTGAGGACGTTCTTGCGGATCTCGTAGTTCTGCGCCTCGACCTGGCTCTGCGCGCTCTGGATCGACCGCGACACCATCTTGGACTCGATGGGGACCTCGTCCTCCATCCGCGCGGTCGTCATGAACCGGTCCACCATGGCCGCGTTGAAGAGCCGCATCAGGTGGTCCTGGAGGGAGAGGTAGAACCGCGACTCCCCCGGGTCACCCTGACGGCCCGAGCGCCCACGCAGCTGGTTGTCGATACGCCGCGACTCGTGCCGCTCGGTACCGAGGACGTACAGGCCGCCCAGGTCCTTGACCTCGTCGTGCTCGGTCGCCACCGCCTCCTCGGCGGCGGCGAGCGCTTCGTCCCACGCCTCCTCGTACTCCTCGGGGGTCTCCTCGGGGTCAAGCCCCCGGGCCTTGAGCCCTTCGATGGCCCGGAACTCCGGGTTGCCACCGAGCATGATGTCGGTGCCCCGGCCGGCCATGTTGGTCGCGACGGTGACGGCGCCCTTGCGCCCCGCGTCGGCCACGATCGAGGCCTCCCGCGCGTGCTGCTTGGCGTTGAGCACCTCGTGCCGGATGCCACGGCTGCGGAGCAGCTGGGAGAGGTGCTCGCTCTTCTCGACGCTGATGGTGCCGACGAGCACGGGCTGGCCGGCCTCGTAGCGCTCGGCGATGTCGTCGACGACCGACTGGTACTTGGCGTCCTCGGTGCGGTAGACGAGGTCGGCCTGGTCCATCCGGACCATCGGCATGTTCGTCGGGATGGAGACGACGCCGAGCTTGTAGATCGCGTTGAGCTCTGCCGCCTCAGTCTGGGCGGTGCCCGTCATGCCCGAGAGCGTCGCGTACATCCGGAAGAAGTTCTGCAGCGTGATCGTGGCGAGGGTCTGGTTCTCGTTCTGGATCTCGACGCCCTCTTTGGCCTCGATCGCCTGGTGCATCCCCTCGTTGTAGCGGCGCCCGGCGAGCATGCGGCCGGTGTGCTCGTCGACGATGAGGATCTCGCCGTTCATGTTGACGTAGTCCTTGTCCCGCTTGAACAGCTCCTTCGCCTTGAGGGCGTT
>JBDSYO010000042.1:0-6155 GCA_039925625.1 Lapillicoccus sp.
CGGTGCCCACGCCGGCGTCCTTGAGCCGCCGGCCCGGCAGGACGTACTGCGCGACCAGGCCCGCGGCATACACGAGGCCGGCGACGCCGCAGTAGACCCACGCCGCGTGGTTGGGGTGCTCGAACGCCCACAGGGCCGTCCCCGCCCAGACCAGGAACAGCCCGGGCAGTACCGGCACGACAATGCCGACCAGCCCCACGAGCATCAGCAGCCCGGGGACCAGGACCGAGGTCATCGGTGCGGGTCCGTCAGGCGGTTGGGCTCGTGGGGCTGGGAGGCGGTCACGCGGGGGACTCTACGAGCCTCCGGGCGAGGGGTGGAGGATGTCGGGCGTCAGCTGACGGAGTCCTTCTCGGTCAGCCGCTGCGTCTCGTCGTGGATCTCGCTCGCGCTCGCCTGCAGCTGCGGCAGGTGCTGACGGCCGTGGTGAGCGCAGAACAGCAGCTCACCACCGCTCTCAAGGCGGGCGCGAATGTAGGCCTGCGCACCACAGCGGTCGCAACGATCCGCTGTCGTGAGGCTCGGGGCCAAGGTTGCGTTCACGTCTGCCTTCTCTCTGGTACTCGGGGGGTCAGGGCCGGATCGAGGGCCACTGGGCCCTCACCGTTCACTGCTCCGACGTCCCCGTTGACGTCGACCGTTCCACGGCTGGGCTGCTGTGGTCCGGTGCACCGCTGTCAACAGTCAAGCACGCGGGTTCGTTCCCGCCGGGCATTCGCCCGTGATGTGACACACGTTGTGCCGCATCGTGATGATGCTGTGAGGTGTTCGTCACGAGAGGGTCGCCTGGATGCGCCTGCGCGGCAGCAGTACGCAGGAGTCGCCGAACTCGTGCCAGCGGTACGCGTGGACCAGGGCCGCGTCGTACGCCAGTTGGGTCAGGTCGGGGCCGGCGACCGACTCGACGAGCAGGAGATGGGACGCCTCCGGGTCGTGCCAGCCGGTGACCAGACCGTCGACCACACGGACCGGTCGGTTCGGGGTGATGACGAGGTCGGTCCACCCCGCTGCGGCGCGCACGACCCCGTCGGCGTCGGTCGCCGACTCGACGGCGCGGGTCGCCGTCGTGCCGACCGCCACGACCCGACCGCCGGCGACGCGGGCCTGGTTCACGATGCGGGCGCTCGCGGCCGTCACGGCGAACCGTTCCGGCTGTGGCGCCTCACCGGCCTCCTGGGAGGACACGCCCGTGTGCAGCAGCACCGGGGCGACCTGCACCCCGGCGCTCACGAGAGTCGCGAGCAGCTCGGCCGTGAACGGACGACCGGCGCTGGGCATCTCCGCGCTACCGGGCGTTACGGAGAAGACCGTCTGGTAGTCGCGCAGCGGGTAGCGGGCGTCGAGGTAGCCGTAGGCGATGGGTCGCCCCAGGAGCGCCACGACGCGGCCGAGGTCACCGTCGACCGCGACCCGCCACAGCCGTGTCCCCACGCCGGTCGGAGACGACCCGGGGCGGGGGTAGGCCTCCAGCAGGCGCAGCCGCGCCTCGCGTCCGAGGACGACCTCGTCACCGGGCACCGCGTCGAGCAGCGCCCGCGCGGCGTCCGGGACCGTGCGCAGCTCCACGACCCAGGTGCCGTCGTCGAGCGGCGCTGCCAGGTGGACGACCACCCCTCCGTAGCGCGACGAGGTGCCGTCGACCTCGGCCGCGACCGTCGCGGAGGTGTTGACGACGAGGACGTCGCCGGGGTCGAGGAAGCGGCCGAGGTCGCGGAACCGCACGTGCTCGACCCCCGCGGGGGAGGCGACGAGGAGCCGTACCTCGTCGCGGCGCAGCCCCCGCACCTCGGGCGGGTGAGCGGCGGTCACCTCGACCGGCGAGGGGAAGACGGTGTGCGGCCGGTGGGCGAGCGCGGTCACGCCGGCACCTCTGCCGCCACCTGGTAGCGACCGCTCGGCGGCCGCTGGTCGAGCAGGTGCAGGAACCGCGGGACGACCCTCTCCGGCAGCGGCCGGTCGCTGATGTGCTCGCCGGGGAACGCGTCCTGGTGCAGCTGGGTGCGCATGTCGCCGGGGTCGACGGCATACCAGCGCACCGCCGGTACCTCGGCCGCGAAGGTCCCCACGAGGTGGTCGAGGGCCGCCTTGCTGGCACCGTAGCCACCCCAGCCCTCGTAGTGCTCGGCCGCGGCGTCGGAGGAGATCGCGACCACCGTGCCCCGGGCGGCCTCCAGGGCCGGCAGGAGCAACCGGGTGAGCTCCAGCGGCGCGGCGAGGTTGACGGCGAGGATCTGCGCGAACGTCGCGGCGTCGAGGTCGCGCAGCGCGCGCTGCGGGCTGGCCCCGAGGGCGCTGGCGTTGTGGACGAGCAGGTCCAGGCCGTCGCCCCGACCGACGGCGGCCGCCAGGGCCTCGCGGTGGCCTGGGTCGGCGACCGACCCGCAGACCGCGTCGACGGTCGTCATGGACCGCAGGGAGGCCGCCGCGGCGGCCAAGGGGTCGGGGCGGCGGGCGTCGAGGACGAGGTGCCAGCCGCGGTGGGCGAGGGCCCGGGCGAGGGCGAGGCCGAGGCCGGCCGAGGCGCCGGTGATCAGTGCAGTGGTCATGGCCACATCGTCGAACTTCAAGTTGACTTGAAGTCAAGCAGTAGCCTCGGAGGATGTCACCCGTCCTGCTCACCGTGTCGGAGACAGCCGCCCGCAGCGGGTTCGCCCCTTCCGCACTGCGGTTCTACGAGGACCGCGGCCTCATCGCCGCCGAGCGGACACCCGGGGGCCAGCGGCGGTACCCCCGCTCGGTGCTGCGCCGGCTCGCGTTCCTGCGGGCGGCCACCAACATCGGCCTCACCCTCGACGAGGTCTCCGCCGAGCTGGCTCTGCTGCCCGACGGCCGCACCCCGACCCCGGCCGACTGGCGACGCATCTCGAACGACTGGCGCGGCCGGCTCGACGAGCAGATCGCCGCCATCGAGGCGCTGCGCGACCGGCTCGACGGCTGCATCGGCTGCGGCTGCCTCTCCCTCGACCGGTGCTCGCTCTACAACCCGGGCGACGCCCTGGCCGAGCAGGGCCCCGGCGCCCGACGCCTGCCCGCGCGTCTGCGTCGTCCCCAGCCGCCGCGCCGCCTCCCCGACACCGTCGGTGACCCGGGATAGCCTGCGAGACGACGAGACCGAGGCGAAGGACACCCGTGGCCACCCCAGCACGCACGAGCACCAACGGTGACTACACCGCCCGGCACCTGCAGGTCCTGGAGGGCCTCGAGGCGGTCCGCAAGCGTCCCGGCATGTACATCGGCTCCCGCGACAGCAAGGGCCTCATGCACTGCCTGTGGGAGATCATCGACAACGCCGTCGACGAGGCCCTGGCCGGCGTCGGAGACCGCATCGAGGTCGTCCTGCACGCCGACCGCTCGGTCGAGGTGCGCGACCACGGCCGCGGCATCCCCGTCGACATCGAGCCGCGCACCGGCCTGTCGGGGGTCGAGGTCGTCTTCACCAAGCTGCACGCCGGCGGCAAGTTCGGCGGAACGTCCTATGCCGCCACCGGCGGCCTCCACGGCGTCGGCGCGTCGGTCGTCAACGCCCTCTCCGCGCGGCTCGACGTCGAGGTCGACCGGGGCGGCAAGACCTACCGGATGAGCTTCCGCCGCGGCGAGCCCGGCACGTATGCCGACCGCACCGGGCCTGCTCCCGACTCGCCGTTCACGGCATACCAGAGCAAGAGCGACCTCGAGGTCGTCGGCCGCGCCAAGCGCGGGGTGACCGGGTCGCGGGTGCGGTTCTGGCCCGACCACGAGATCTTCGAGCCGGGGGCCGAGCTCGACTACGACCAGCTCGCCTCGCGAGCGCGGCAGACGTCGTTCCTCATCCCGGGCCTCGCCCTGGTGGTCCGCGACGAGCGGGGTCTGCCCGGCACGCCCGCGGAGGAGGGCCCCCACGAGGAGGTGTTTCACCACGACGGCGGCATCACCGAGTTCGTGGAGTACCTCGCCCCCGACACCGCGGTCACCCAGGTCTGGCGGCTCCAGGGCGCGGGGAGCTTCAGCGAGACGGTGCCCGTGCTCGACCCCCAGGGCCACATGCAGATGACCGAGCTGACCCGCGAGTGTTCGGTCGACATCGCGCTGCGATGGGGCACCGGCTACGACGCCAAGGTGCCGTCGTTCGTCAACATCATCGCCACCCCCAAGGGCGGCACCCACGTGCAGGGCTTCGACCAGGCCTTGGTCAAGGTGTTCCGCCGGCAGCTGGAGCTCAACGCGCGCCGGCTCAAGGTCGGCAGCGACAAGGTGGAGAAGGACGACATCCTCGCGGGGATGACCGCGGTGGTCACCGTGCGTCTTGCCGAGCCGCAGTTCGAGGGCCAGACCAAGGAGGTGCTCGGCACCTCGGCTGTGCGCGCGATCGTGGCGCGCGTGGTGGAGAAGGAGCTCACCGAGCGCATCGTCAACCCGCCGCGCGGGGCGAAGCAGGAGGCGGCCAACCTCCTGGAGAAGGTCACCTCCGAGATGAAGACGCGGATCAGCGCGCGGCTGCACAAGGAGACCCAGCGTCGCAAGACCGCGCTCGAGTCGTCGTCGCTGCCGGCCAAGCTCGCCGACTGCCGCACCCACGACGTGGCCCGGTCAGAGCTGTTCATCGTGGAGGGCGACAGCGCGCTCGGCACGGCCAAGCTGGCCCGCTCGTCCGACTACCAGGCGCTGCTGCCGATCCGCGGCAAGATCCTCAACGTGCAGAAGGCGTCCATCGCCGACATGCTCAAGAACGCCGAGTGTGCCGCGATCATCCAGGTCATCGGTGCCGGCTCCGGACGCACCTTCGACCTCGACTCGGCGCGCTACGGCAAGATCATCATCATGAGCGACGCCGACGTCGACGGCGCCCACATCCGCACGCTCCTGCTCACGCTCTTCTTCCGCTACATGCGGCCCCTCGTCGACGCCGGTCGGGTGTATGCCGCGATGCCCCCGCTGCACCGCCTCGAGGTCATCAACGCCGGCGGGAAGAAGAACGACCTCATCTACACCTACAACGAGGCTGAGATGCGCCGCACCCGCGCCGCGGTGGAGAAGCGCGGCAAGCGCATCAAGGAGCCGCCGCAGCGCTACAAGGGCCTCGGCGAGATGGACGCCGACCAGCTGGCCGACACGACCATGGACCCCCGCAAGCGCACCCTGCGGCGGGTGACGCTGGGTGAGGCCGAGCGCGCGGAGCGGATCTTCGACCTGCTCATGGGCAACGACGTGGCGCCGCGCAAGGACTTCATCGTCGAGAGCGCTGCGGCCCTCGACCGCGCCCGCATCGACGCCTGATCCCGCTCCTCGGCGGTGAGGCCGGCACGACCTTCAGCTCGTCCGCGGTTCTCGTGTCGGTCACCAGACGAACGGCACCAGTCGTTTGTGCGTCAGGGCATAGGTGCGGTAGGCGGCGCCGACGTCTCGGCTCAGAGCGCGTTCCTCGACGCTGATCCGGTGGGCCAGGCCGGCCGCGACCGCGGCCACGAGGGCCACCAGCGACAGCCAGTTGTCCACGTACAGTCCGCCGGCCGCTGCGGCGAGCAGGAGCGCCGAGTATGCGGGGTGCCGCACGAACCGGTAGGGCCCGGTGGTGATCACCGTCTGGTCGGAGCTGGTCCGGACCGTGAACGTGAAGTAGCGCCCGAGCGTCCAGAAGCTCCACTGCCGCAGGGCCCTCGCCGCGCACAGCATCCCGAGACCGCACCACCCCGCGGCCACCGGGTCCCCGATCGCGAAGCCCGGCAGGCCGCGCCTCGCGGCGATAGCGAGGAGGATGCCGACCGCGGCCGCGACCCCGATGACCGATCGGCTACCGCGGTCGCCGTCGTGTGCCTCCGGGCGGGTGTGGCGGCTCTGACGCAGCTCCAGCACGACCCAGGCGACGCCGGCCAGCGACGTCAGCCACACCAGGACCGAGGGGAGGTGGCCCATCCCGCGACGATAGTCCTGCAACCCTGGGTGGATCCTGGGACGGACGGGAGCGAGATGCGACGTCCGGCGATGACCCGACCGGGAGGTGGGCGGCCCCCCGACTGCCGTTCGTGCCCCTGGACCGCGGCTTCCGCGATGACGGGGGCGACGGTCAGCGGCGAGCGGCGGCTGACGCGCGGTCGTTGGCCTTCTGCAGGGCCTCGACGAGCTCGTTCTTGGACATGGTCGAGCGCCCCTTGACGTCGAGCCGGGTAGCGAGCTCGTAC
>JBDSYO010000043.1:0-2980 GCA_039925625.1 Lapillicoccus sp.
ACCACCAAGCCCCGGCCGGTTGCGGGCGTACGCTTGCAGCAGACTCACAGCGAACGTCCAGGAACGAGGCCGAGACTCTCCATCGTGACCGCACTCACCGAACCCGCCGTGGCCGAGGCCTCCCTGCTCGTCGTCGAAGACGAGCCAAACATCCGGGAGCTGCTGGCCACTTCGCTGAGGTTCGCCGGGTTCGATGTCTCCGTCGCGAGCGACGGCCGGTCGGCGATCACCAGAGCGTCGGAGAAGAGCCCCGACCTCGTAGTGCTCGACGTCATGCTCCCCGACATGGACGGCTTCGAGGTGACCCGGAGGCTGCGGGAGTCGGGGCGGCAGCTGCCGATCGTCTTCGTCACCGCTCGCGACTCGGTCGACGACAAGATCAAGGGCCTGACCGTGGGCGGCGACGACTACGTCACGAAGCCGTTCAGCCTCGAGGAGGTCATCGCCCGCATCCGCGCCGTCCTGCGCCGCACCCGCGGCGACGAGACCAGCGCCGCGACGCTGACGTTCCACGACCTCGAGCTCGATGACGACTCCCACGAGGTGCGCCGCGCCGGCCGGGTCATCGAAGTCTCGCCTACCGAGTTCAAGCTCCTGCGCTACCTCATGCTCAACCCCAACCGGGTGCTGTCCAAGGCGCAGATCCTCGACCACGTCTGGGACTACGACTTCCGGGGCGAGTCCGGCATCGTCGAGTCCTACATCTCCTACCTGCGCCGCAAGGTCGACACCGAGGAGCCGTCGCTGATCCACACCAAGCGCGGCGTCGGCTACGTGCTCCGGCTCCCCCCGGGTACGCCGGTCGCGTGAGCGAACGGGCCGTCGGGCTGCTGCGCTCGGTGCGCAGCAGCATCACCGGTATGCCGCTGCGGGTGCGCCTGCTCACGGTCGTCGCCGTCCTGCTCGTCCTGGCGCTAGCGGCGTCGAGCCTCATCGTCACGGTACTCATGCGCTCCTACCTGCTCGACCGCACCGACGAGGAGCTGCGCACCTACGGCGAGATCGCCGCGGCGGTCGCCTACGACAGCGGCGGCGCACAGACCATCCAGCCCAACTTCACGGTGCGCTTCTCCCGGCCGGACGGCAGCGGGGCGATCCAGGTGGCCGAGGCGGCCACTGAGCCCGACGCCGCCCCGCGCATCCCCCCGCTGACCAGCCGCGACCCGATCGTCACCGCCGGCCGGCCGTTCACCGTCGACTCCCAGGACGCCGACGACGCCGACCTGAAGTGGCGGGCCATCGCCGGCCTCAACCAGCGCGCCGACGCCATCTATGTCGTGGCGGTGCCCCTGCGGCAGATGGAGGAGACGCTCAGCAGCGTCCTGGCGTACGCCGCCCTCATCGGCCTGCTCGTCCTCGCGGCCGCGATGGCCCTGGGCTGGTACGCGGTCCGGCGCGCCTTCGGCTCGCTGACCCGGATCGAGGACACGGCGGCGGCCATCGCCGCCGGCGACCTCTCCCAGCGGGTCCCGGAGCCCGACACCCGCGACGAGGTCGCGTCCCTGTCCAGGTCGCTCAACGCGATGCTGGCCCAGATCGAGCAGTCCTTCGCCGTCCGCGAGGCGAGCGAGCAGCGGATGCGGCAGTTCGTCGCGGACGCCTCCCACGAGCTGCGCACGCCGCTGGCGACGGTGCGGGGCTACGCCGAGCTCTACCGGCAGGGCGCGGTCAGCCGGCCCGAGGACGTGACCGGAGCGTTCGGCCGGATCGAGAGCGAGGCGTCCCGTATGTCGGGCCTCGTCGAGGACCTCCTCGTCCTGGCCCGCCTCGAGGGCGAGCGGCCGCTCGTCATCGACGACGTGGACCTTGCCGTGCTCGGCGGCGACGCGGTGCAGGACGCCCGGGTGCTGCAGCCCGACCGGCACATCCGGCTCGTCGGGCTCCACGGACCGCTCGGTCCCGTGCACGCGTCCGGCGACGAGCAGCGGCTGCGGCAGGTCGTCACCAACCTGCTCTCCAACGCCCTGCACCACACCCCGGCCGGCAGCCCGGTCGAGATCGCAGTGGGCCGCCTCCCCGACGGCACGGCCGCCCTCGAGGTGCGCGACCACGGGGAGGGCATCGACCCGGCCAAGGCCCGCCGGGTCTTCGAGCGGTTCTACCGCGAAGACCCATCGCGTAGCCGCCGCGGCACCGGTGGCACCGGTGGCACCGGTCTGGGACTGGCCATCGTGGCCGCCATCGTGACTGCCCACCACGGCAAGGTCGGAGTCGCACCGACCCCCGGAGGCGGGGCGACGTTCGTCCTCCAACTCCCACAGCGCGCCCACAGTTCGACCTCAGCCCGCGTTGACGAGGCGCAGGTGTAGTGGTGGACAACGCAACCAGCGCAGGGGAAGAGGACCACACCATGACGCAGCAGGAGACCCACCCGGAGCTCAACCGGAACCCACCGACCACGCCCGTGCCGCAGTGGTACGGCGAGTCCGAGCAGCGGGGCCAGACCACGACGGCACCCGACCCCGGCTACTCGCGCGGCGGCTACGGGTTCGGCACCCCCGACCAGACGGAGGCCGGCGCGAGCGGGGCGCCGGCCACCCCCTGGTACGGCACCCCCGGCACCCCCGGAGCAGGCCAGGGCGGCGGCGGGCACGACGCATACCCGCCCGTCACCCCGGCTCCCACGCCGAAGGCCAAGCCGAACCGCGGGATCGGGCAGCTCACCGCCGTCGCCATCCTCGCCGCAGCCCTGGCGAGCGGCGGTACGTACGCCGCCACGCGCGCCGCGAGTCCCGTCGCCCCCGCCGCCGCCACCACTTCCTCCACCACGCAGGGCTCCGGCTCCACGGCCCCCCAAGTGGTGCAGGGCAGCGCCACGGCGCCGGACTGGACGGCCACCGCCAAGGCGGTCGCCCCCAGCGTCGTCTCCATCACCGTCACCGGCCGCACCGGCGAGGGGCAGGGCTCCGGAGTCGTCATCGACGCCAAGGGCCACATCCTCACGAACAACCACGTCGCCACCGGCGCCGGCACGGGGGCC
>JBDSYO010000044.1:0-3231 GCA_039925625.1 Lapillicoccus sp.
GTACTGTGCACACATGGACGCCATCAGCCGCCCCGCGCCCGGCATGTGGGGACACGACGCCGGCCCGTCGGAGCTGCACCTCACCGCGGAGGCGGTCAAGGTTCTGGCCCACCCCCTGCGGTCGCGACTCGTCTCCCAGCTGCGCCGCAGCGGCCCCTCCAGCGCGACCGAGCTGGCCGGCCTGCTAGGCACCAACTCGGGGGCGACGAGCTACCACCTGCGCCGCCTCGAGACCGTGGGCCTCGTCGCCGACACCGGCGACGGCAAGGGCAAGGAGCGCCTCTGGCGCGCGGCGACCGAGCAGCACTCCTGGACCCAGAGCGAGCTCGCCGACGACGAGGACGCCCTCACCGCCCTGAACTGGCTGTCCCGCGACTACGTGCGGCACTTCGCGGCCAAGGCCGAACAATGGCTCGACGTCGAGCCCGACTGGCCGCTGGAGTGGGTGGACCAGCTCGGGCTGAACGACAACGTCGCGCTCGTCACGCTGGAGCAGATGACCCAGATGCGGCGCGAGCTCGAGGAGGTCCTGCAGCGCTACCGGCGGGTCGGCCAGGGCAACCCGCGGGCCAAGCGGATCGCCGTCTACACGTACGCCTACCCGGTCGACCTCGACGGGTCGCCGCGCGGTGACCGGGCGTGAGCACGCTGCCCTCCCCCGCGGCCGCCCGCCGCGTGTTCCTCACCCTGACCGTGACGCGCTGGTTCCCGGTCGGGCTCGTGGTCGGGATCCTCACGCTGTGGCCGTTGCAACGCGGCCTGACCATCCCCGAGACCTTGTCGGCCACCTCGCTCACCGGGATCACCGTCTTCCTCCTCGAGCTACCTACCAGCGGGTTCGCGGACGCGTTCGGGCGCAAGCCGGTCTACGTCACGGCGGCGGTGTTCCTGATCGCCTCCGCGGTCGCCTTCTACACGGCCACGGCCTGGTGGCAGTTCGCGCTGGCGGCGGTCCTGACCGGGGTGTTCCGAGCGCTCGACTCCGGGCCGCTGGAATCGTGGTTCGTCGACACCGTCCACGCGACGGAGCGCGGGGCCGACGTGGACCGTGACCTGGCGCGACAGGGAGCGGTGCTCGGGTCGGCGATGGCCGCCGGTGCGCTGATCTCGGGCGGACTGGTCTGGTGGCACCCCATCGGCTCGCAGAGCGCTCTGCTGCTGCCGGGCCTGCTCTACCTCGGGCTCGGTGTCGTCCACCTCAGCGCCGTGCTGCTCGTCCTCGAGGAGCCGGACCGTCGTGGAGCCGGCAGCAACATCGGTATGCGTCGAGCCGCCGCATCCGTGCGAGAGGCGCCGGTCGTGGTGCGGGAGGGCCTGTCTCTCCTCAGGCACAACCGTGTCCTCGGCGGTCTCGTGTCGGTCGAGCTGTTCTGGTCGGCCGCCATGGTCGTCTTCGAGACGTTCCAGCCGATCCGGCTGTCCGAGCTCCTCGGCAGCGAGGACGCGGCGGCGGCGGTCATGGGCCCGGTCGCCAGTGGTGGCTGGGGGCTGTTCGCCATCGGCTCCGCCCTCGCCGCCGTGGGCAGCCGGCGCCTCGGCGTGGTCCGGACAGCGATCCTGGCGCGGGTGCTCAACGGGTTGGGGGCCGTGGTCATGGGTGTCGTCGCCGGGCCGGTCGCGCTCGTCGCGGCCTACGCCGTCACCTACACGCTGCACGGCACGGGCGGTCCGGTGCACAGCGCGCTGCTGCACCGCGAGGCGTCCGCGCGCAACCGGTCGACGGTGCTGTCGATGAACTCGATGGTCTCTTTCCTCGGGTTCAGCGTCACGGCAGCGCTCGCCGGCCCGCTGGCGGCCCACACCTCGACGCAGACGGCCATGGTGGTCGTCGGAGCGTTCAGCGTGCTCGGCGCGTTCGGCTACCGGCCCGCGCTGCGGGCCGAGCGGGTCCGGCTGCGGGCCGAGGCCGACGTCGGCGCACCCGTCTGACCGCTCGCGCCAACAACTCCGCACGTGCGGACTTCTGAGCGGGACGTGTCGGACATGTCCAACAACAGATCATCGCGTGCGGAGTTGTTGGCGTCAGCCGAGCGGCACCGGTGGCGGCTGGCCGCCGGCTGGTGCGGAGTTGTTGGCGTCAGCCGAGCGGCACCGGTGACACCTGGCTTCCGGCCGGTGGGGACTCGTCGGACAGCCGGCGCGTGCCGCGGACGGCGAGCGGCGCCACACCGGCCACGAGGAGCACCGCGGCTGCTCCCATCAGCACCGGATGGGCGCCGAACCGGTCGGTGAGGACCCCCGCGAGAGCCTGGCCGAGGGGCATACCCACGAAGGAGGTGAGGACGTCCCAGGAGGACACCCGGGCCAGCAGCTCCTGTGGCACGTGGTTCTGGATCGCCGTCTCCCAGCACACCCCGAAGAACATCAGGCCGGTGTAGCCGACCACGGCCCCGACGAGGACGCCGGTCAGCGTGCCGGGCCAGACGTAGGAGAGCACCCAGACCGGCATGAGCGCGAGGGCCACGAAACCCGCGACGAGCGGCCGGCGCGGCCGCAGCCGCAGGGCCAGGAGGCTCCCCGCGACCCCGCCGAGCTTCTCCGCGGCCGAGATGACCCCGAGAGCGGACGGGCCTCCCAGCTGGGTCAGGGCCACGACGTTGACGGTCACGAGGATGACCCCGTTGGCGACGTGGTAGACGCCGGCGGCGACGACTCCCCACAGGAGCCAGTCACGCGACCGGATCGCCGACCAACCGCCCTGGAGCTCGTGGAGGAAGCCGGCCCGCGCCCCACGGCCGATCCGGGCGCGGATGAGTCCGACCGTCACCGCCGAGACGACGAAGCTCGCGGCGTTGACGACGAACCCGAAGGGCGCGCCGAGCACAGCGATGAGGACGCCCGCGAGCGCCGGGCCCACGGTCATCGCCGTGGTCTGCACGGTGCTGAGGGCGGCGTTCGCCGCCTGGCGCTCGGTCGGCGGCACGAGCATCGGCTTCAGCGCAGACATCGCGGGGTAGAAGAACGCGCCCGCGCCGCCGAACACCGCCACCAGGCCGCAGAGCAGCCACAGCGGCCGGTCGGCCCTCGCCACGACGAGAGCCATCGCGAGGGCGGCGGCCGCCCGCAGCACGTCGGCAGCGATCATGACGGCCTGAGGACGCACCCGGTCGGCCCAGACGCCGCCGGCCAGGGTGCACAGCAGGCGGGCCACGACGCCACTCGCCAGCGCGAGCCCTAGGTCGGTGGCCGAGCCACCGGTGCCGATCACGGCGAACGACAGCGCGATTGGCT
>JBDSYO010000045.1:0-3807 GCA_039925625.1 Lapillicoccus sp.
GCCGTGGGTCGGGCGGGGATGTCGTGGGTTTCAGGCGATCCGCCGGGCCATCGTCGGGGCGGGCGGCCCGGCGAGGTCGGGGTGGAAGATCGAGGCCAAGGCTTCGACGCCGTCGACGAGCCGCGGACCCGGCCGCGCGAACGACGCGTTGGCGTCGACCGCCCATACCGGAACGCCTTGGGGCAGAACGTCGTCGGCCATCAGACGCTCGGCCTCTGCACACGCGCCGTCGAGGTGGTAGCCGCACGGTGCGACGACGACCACCTCGGGGTCGCCGGCCAGCGCATCCGCCCAGGTCGTGCGGAAGGACTTCGCCCCGGCCGTACCGATGACGTTGGCCCCGCCGGCCCGAGTGACCATCTCCGGCACCCAGTGTCCCGGCGCGAACGGCGGGTCGGTCCACTCGAGCACGAGCGCCCGGGGGCGTGGGGTGTCCGCCACCAGGGCGTCCACGGCGACGAGGCGCCGACGGAGGTCGTCGACGAGGTGCTCGGCGGCCTCGGCGTGCCCGCTCGACCGTCCGAGGGTGACGACCGACTCGAGCACCGCGTCGAGCGTATGCGGGTCGATGGTCAGGACGTCGGCCCGGCAGCCGAGGTGGCGCAGGGCGTCGTCGACGACCGACACGTCGACCGCGCAGACAGCGCAGAGGTCCTGGGTCACGACGAGGTCGGCGTCCAGGTCGGACAGGGCTCCGGCGTCGAGGTGGTAGAGGTCCTCGCCGGCCCTCATCCGCTGCGTGACGACCCGGTCGATCTCGGCGGCGTCCAGCCCCTCGGGCAGAGCCGAGGTGGAGACGATGCGCCGGGTGCGCGCCTCCGCCGGGAAGTCGCACTCGAAGGTCACCCCGACGACGTCGTCACCGGCGCCGACGGCGAAGAGGATCTCGGTGGTGGACGGCAGGAGGGAGACGATGCGCACCCGGGCGAGCCTAGGCGGCCGGTGTGCGTGAGGTGAGCGTCAGGTCGTCGCTGTGGCGATGGCGGTCCCGCTGCGCGTGTGCACCTGCACCTGCGCGATGTCCGCCGTCCGCATCCAGCACGCCGCCGTCAGGGTGGCCCGGCCCGTCGGGGTGCCCGTCCAGCTGGCCACGTCGTAGGCGTGTCCCTGCTTGTCGGTCACCGAGAGGTAGAGGACCTGGCCGGCGGGCAGGCTCGTGCCGCGCAGGTCGAGCTGGGTGCCCCAGGTGCGCGTCACCAGGTCGATCTCGACGGCGGCCGCCGTACCGCCGTCCGGGACCGCTGGGGCCGCGGTGGCCACGAGAGGACGGGTCGGGGGAGCGTTGACCCGGCTGAGCAGCGGGCCCACTCCTGCGCCGATGCCGCCCGCGAGCACGGCGAGAACCGCGGCGGCCGCGACGAGGCGCCACCCACGTCGGCGGCGGTCGGCGCGGACCCTTTCGAGGAGCCGCGCGGGCACGAGGACCGAGGGCTGCGACCGGCCGGCGGCATCCGGCACACCGGCCGGCGTGAGCACCGCGTCGACCCGCTCGGGTTCGACGACGTCCAGCAGGGCCGGCAGCCCGGAGAGCTGCGCGCTCTCGCGCTGGCAGGTCGCGCAGTGCCGCAGGTGCCGGGTGAAGGCCTGATGGTCCTCGGCGTCGAGGCCGCCCAGCACGAACGCCCCGAGCAGCAGGTGGACCTGCTCGTGCTCCCGCTCGGTCTCGCGGCCGGCGCCGGGTGGCGTGCTCACTGCGTCACTCCCATCTCGTCGAGGATCACGCGCAGGGACCGCACGGCGTAGAAGGCCCGCGACTTGACCGTGCCCACGGGCACTCCGAGCCGGACGGCCGTCTCCGCGACGCCGAGGCGCTGGTAGTAGAGAGCGACGACGACGGCGCGATGGTCGGGTTGCAACCGGGCCAGGGCGTCCTCGACGAGGATCTGGTCGAGCGCGTGGTCGATCTCGACCTCGGGGTTCGGAACGCGGGGGTCGAGCCGGGCCCGGGAGTCGTCGTCGCGGTCGGCGGAGACCTCGACGACGCGGCGCCCGGCAGCGCGGTGCATGTCGATGAGCATGTTGCGGGCGGTCTGGAGCAGGTAGGCCCGCATGCTCGTCACCTCCGGCGCCTGCTTCCACACGCGCAGGATGACCTCCTGCACGACGTCCTCGGCCCGGGTCGGGTCGACGATGCTGCGGCCGACGAACCGGCGTAGCAGGGGAGCGTGCTCGCGGTAGATGTCCGCGACCACGGCCTCGTCGAGCGGCATACCTCCCCCTCCTGGTCGTGTCCCCGTCGTCCCGTCAGTGTGCCCCCGAAGGCCGCGCCGCAGCACGACATCCGCTGGGGGAGACGTCGTCCGGGGCCGGCCGGTTCACTGAACCCCGCCGCCGGTCACCGCGTCTACCCGGACGCCAGTCCCGTCGACGAAGGAGCCCTTATGTCACAGCGGTCCAGGTCCATCTCCCACCTCGCGCTCGTCGGCGTCGTCACCCTCGGCCTCGCCGCCTGCGGGTCCACGACGGACGCGCCGACCCCGGCCGCGCCGGCCGCGAGCAGCGCGAGCAGCAGCGCGGCGAGCAGTGCGGCCGCCTCCACCGTCGCGGTCGCCGGGACCACCCTCGGCCAGGTCGTCGTGGACGACAAGGGCCGGACGCTCTACATGTACGGCAAGGACACCGCGGGTTCCGGCAAGAGCGCCTGCACCGGTGGCTGCCTCACCGCCTGGCCGCCCGTGCTCGCGACCGGCAACCCCACCGCCACGGGCGTGACCGGCACCCTCGGCACGATCGACACCCCGGACGGCAAGAAGCAGGTGACGCTGAACGGCTGGCCGCTCTACACCTACGCCAAGGACGCCAAGGCCGGGGACACGACGGGCCAGAACGTGGGGCAGGTCTGGTTCGTCCTCGACCAGACGGGGACGCCGGTCAAGGAGACGGGGGCCGCGACCACCGGCTACTGACCGAAGCTACTGACCACCGCGTCCGTATGCCTACCCTCGACCCATGGGGGAGGCAGCCGGTGCGCGGCGGTCCGGCCGGGGCGTCCAGTCGGTCGAGCTGCAGCTCGACGAGGGGGGCGTCGCCCTCGTCGTCGGCCTGTGGCACCGGCTCGTCGAGGCCGGGCTGCCGTCGCAGGCCCGCCATCCCTCCCCGACCCACCGTCCCCACATCACGCTCGTCGCGGTGTCCGACCTCCCGAAGGGGGCCGACGCCGCCCTCGGGGGCGTCGTCGCCGGCCGGCTGCCGGTCGACGGCCGCTGGGGGAAGGTCACGCTCTTCGGTGCCGGGCCGTGGACCGTCGTCTGGCGGGTCTCACCGTCGAGGGCGATGGCCGAGCTGCAGGTCCGGGTCGCCTCGGTGTGCGCCGTTCCGGCGGACAGCCTCACGGCGCCGCAGCAGTGGACGGCACACGTGACGCTGGCCCGCCGGGTCGGCGAGAGCGACCGGCCCGCGGTGCTCGACGTGCTCGCCGAGCCCGTGCGCGCCGAGGTCGGCCGGGTGCTGGTCGCCCCGGCCGTGCGCCGCTGGGACGCCGCGCACCGGCGGGAGTGGGTGGTGGGCTCCGCCAGGACCCCCTCCGCTCAAGCCTGACCAATGCGTCGCAGGACGCTCTGGAACCAGTCGACGCCGGTGTCGAACGCCTTGCCGCCCGCGATCCGGTCGAACTCGATGGTCCGCAGCTCGTCGCCGCGCTCCTCGTCCTGACCGACGACCCCGGAGACGCCGGACCGCGCGGCGTCGACGGCGACGTCCACCATGGCGCGGATGAGGGTGCGGTCGGCCTCGTTGGCGGGGGCCGACCGGGAGAAGTACCCACTCTTCTGCACGAGCGTCTTCTCGGCACCGATGCGCTGGGCGAAC
>JBDSYO010000046.1:0-9781 GCA_039925625.1 Lapillicoccus sp.
CCGAGGATGACGACGACGCCGGCGAGCATGGTGAGGGCGTAGGAGCGCGCATACCCGTTCTGCACCTTGCGGAGCCGGAGCGAGGCCCCGGAGATGAGCCGGGCGATGCCGGTGGCCCCCCCGTCTATCCCCGCGCTGTCGGCGTAGACGAGCGAACGGGTGAGGTGGATGCCCGGACGCATCAGGATCCCTTCGTTGACCTGGTCCTGGTAGAGGTCGTTCCGAGCCGCCTGGGTGGCGAGGTTGCCGGCGGGGGCGACCACGGCCACCTCGTCGCGCCAGTAGCGCGCCCACGCCAGAAGGACACCCGCGGCCACGAGCAGGATCGTGACGATGGTGATGACGAGCGGCGGCAGGACGGTATGCGGCTGCGTCCCGGGAGCCTCGCCCCCCTCCGTGGCCACCCCGAGGGCGGGGTTGAGCCAGCCGGTGATGATGCCGGTGGGGATGAGGATCAGGCCGAGGAAGCCGGAACCGAGCGACAGGATCATCATCGGGACGGTCATCGTCAGCGGGGACTCGTGCGGGTGGACGTCGTCGGTCCAGCGGCGCTTGCCCCAGAAGGTCATGAAGTAGAGACGCGACATGTAGAACGCGGTGATGCCGGCCCCGAGCAGCGCGGCCAGACCGAAGACCCAGGCCCGCCAGCCGTCACCCTCGAAGGCCGCCTCGATGATCTTGTCCTTGGTGAAGAACCCGGACAGGCCGGGGAAGCCGATGATGGCCAGCCAGCCGATCCCGAACGTCACCGCGGTGATCCGCATGACCGAGAACAACCCGCCGAACCGGCGCATGTTGACCTGGTCGTTCATACCGTGCATGACCGAGCCGGCGCCGAGGAACATGCCGGCCTTGAAGAAGCCGTGGGTGAGCAGGTGGGCGATCGCGAACGCGTACCCCACCGGTCCGAGCCCAGCGGCCAGCATCATGTAGCCGATCTGGCTCATCGTCGAGGCGGCGAGCGCCTTCTTCAGGTCGTCCTTCGCGCAGCCGACGATGGCCCCGAAGAGCAGGGTGATCGCCCCGACGATAACGACGACCAGCTGGGCGATGGGGGCCGCCTCGTAGACGGCATGGCTCCGCACGACGAGGTAGACCCCGGCCGTGACCATGGTCGCGGCGTGGATCAGCGCGGACACCGGGGTGGGTCCGGCCATGGCGTCGCCGAGCCAGCTCTGGAGGGGGAACTGCGCCGACTTGCCGCAGGCGCCGAGCAGGAGGAACAGGCCCATGGCCGTGATCGCCCCCTGGCTGGCCTGGCCGACACCGGCGTTGACCGACGCGAAGTCGACCTTCCCGAACTGCCAGAACATGATCATGATCGCGACGGAGAGACCGAGGTCACCGACGCGGTTGGCCACGAACGCCTTGTTGGCCGCCGTCGCATACGCCGGGTTGTGGTTCCAGAACCCGATCAGCAGGTAGGAGGCGAGACCCACGCCCTCCCACCCGACGTAGAGCAGCAGGTAGGAGTCGGCGGTGACGAGCAGCAGCATCGCTGCGACGAAGAGGTTGAGGTAGGCGAAGAACCGGCGCTTGTCCTTGTCGTGCTCCATGTAGCCGATGGAGTAGACGTGGATGAGGGACCCCACGAAGGTGATGAGCAGGACGAACGCCATCGACAGCTGGTCGATCTGCATCCCCGCGCTCAGCTGGAACTGCCCCGCGGGGAGCCAGTCGTAGAGCGTCAGGTGCATCGGGCGCGACGCGTCGTCCCGGCCGACCATGGCGATGACGATGAAGAGCCCGACGACGAACGAGCCCCACGACAGGGCCGTCGCCAGCAGCGGCCCGAAGCGGTCGGTGCGCTTGCCCCCGAGCAGCAGGAGAGCGGCGCCGAAGAGCGGCAGCGCGACGAGCAGCCACGCGGCGGAGGTCACTCCGGTCGCGGTGGCCGCGGGGGCCACGTCGGCCGTAGCGAGAGTCAGCACGGTGCTCCGTTCACAGCTTCAGCAGGTTGGCGTTGTCGACGGAGGCCGACCGGCGGGCCCGGAAGATGGCCATGATGATGGCCAGGCCGACGACCACCTCGGCCGCTGCGACGACCATGACGAACAGGGCGATGACCTGCCCGTCGAGCGTGCCGTAGATGCGGGCGAACGTCACGAACGCCAGGTTGGTGGCGTTGAGCATGAGCTCGACCCCCATGAAGACGATGATCGCGTTGCGCCGCAGCAGCACGGCACCGGCCCCGATCGCGAAGAGGATCGTGGCGAGGTAGATGTAGTGGATCAGGCTCACCGCGCCGACCCCTCCTCGATCTCGCTCTCGATGGCCTGCTCGGCCGCGTGGTAGGTGTCCGGCGAGCCGATCTGGTCGCGGGACTTCAGGACCCGGGACACCGACAGCTCGCTGGGCGTGCCGTCCGGCAGCAGGGCCGGGGTGTCGACGGCGTTGTGACGGGCGTAGACGCCCGGCGCGGGTAGGCCGGCGACGTAGGTGTTCTCGCGTACCCGGCGCTGCGACCACTCCTTCTGGGAGCGCTTCTCGCCGAGCCGCTCGCGGTGCGCGAGCACCATGGCGCCGACGGCGGCCGTGATGAGCAGCGCCGAGGTCAGCTCGAAGACCCAGACGTACTTGCCGAAGACGAGGTCGGCGACCCCGCTCACGTTGCCGGTGTCGTTGTTGACGGCGTCGAGGAACTTGGGCTCCGGGAGCGTGAGGGAGCCCAGCGCGAAGAACACGACCAGGGCCAGGCCCAGGCAGAGCACGAGCGCGGCGGCCTTCTGCCCCTTGATGGTCTCGACGACCGAGTCGGACGAGTCGACCCCCACCAGCATGAGCACGAAGAGGAAGAACATCATCACGGCGCCGGTGTAGACGAAGATCTGCACGATGCCGAGGAAGTCGGCCTGTTGCACGATGTAGAGCACGCCGAGGTTGACCATGACGAAGGCCGTGCACAGCGCGGCGTGGACCGCCTTGCGGGCGAACAGCAGCCCCAGCGCCGCGACGACCATGAGCGGCCCGAGGACCCAGAAGATGACCGCCTCGCCGGTCGAGGTCATCGGGTGCCTCCCTGGGGGGCGACGGGGGCGTTGACCGCCCCGGTCTGGAACGCCCCACCGGTGAGGTCGCTGGTCGAGGCACCACGCGTACCGGTGTTGCCCAGGCCGACCGGCTGGTCGCTGACATCGCCGGCGGTGCCGTCAGATGCGTCGGAGGCGGCGTTCTGGCGGCGGTGTGAGCGCACCCACTCCTCCTGCTCGGAGGTCGACGTGGTGACCTTGCCGAGGTAGTAGTCGCGCTCCTCCATGCCGTCGACCATGGGGTGCGGCGCGGGGAGCATGCCCTCCTGCACCGGCCCGAGCAGCTGGTCCTTGGTGAAGATGAGGTCGGCCCGGTTGTTGTCGGCGAGCTCGTAGAAGTTGGTCATCGTCAGCGCGCGGGTCGGGCACGCCTCGATGCACAACCCGCAGAAGATGCAGCGCAGGTAGTTGATCTGGTAGACGCGGCCGTAGCGCTCACCCGGCGAGAACCGCCCGGTGCCGCCCTCGGTGTCGTCGTTGGACGCGCCCTCCACGAGGATCGCATCGGCGGGACAGGCCCAGGCGCAGAGCTCACAGCCCACGCACTTCTCGAGACCGTCGGGGTGGCGGTTCAGCTGGTGCCGGCCGTGGAAGCGGGCCTCCGTGGGCCGCTTGACCTCGGGGTACTCCTCGGTCGCGACCTTGCGGAACATCGTCGCGAAGGTCACCCCGAACCCCGCGACGGGCGCGAACATGGCCTTGAGGAAGCCCTCGTCCGACCCGTCGTCGGCACGAGTCGTCTCCGTCGCCTTCGCGGGGGTGGAGGCGCGCGGCGGGACCCGCTTGGCCGGGGCCTGACCCGTCTCCGGCAGGGACGTGCCCCCCTCCGAGCGGGGCTGGTCCCCCTGCGGCGCGGAGAGGTCGCGACCGGTGGTGTCGTCAGCCACGGTCGTCCTCCTCGGTGTCGGTATGCGGGTCGGTGGGCACGGTGCCGTGCGGGTTGGTCGTGCCGGTGGTGCCGGTCGCGCGGGCCCCGACGGCCACCGGGCGGCGGCGTGGCTCCTTGAGCGTCTGACCGGGCAGCGGCGGAACAGGGTATCCACCGGCGAAGGGGTCGACCACCTTCGGGGCCGGTGCGCCGAAGACCAGCTGCTCCTCCTCGCTCTTGCGGGCGTCGTAGAGGAACGACCCCACGAGGGCCACGACCGCGATCACCCCCACGGCCGCCAGGATGATGACGGGGAAGTTGCGCCCGGCGATGGTGACGACCGACCCGCCCAGCCAGCCGTTCTGGGCCCCCCGGATGAACGACACGAGGACGACCCAGCCCAGGGTGACCGGGATGAGCACCTTCCAGCCGAACCGCATGAACTGGTCGTAGCGCACACGGGGCAGCGAGCCGCGCAGCCACACGAAGAAGAACATGAAGGTCCACAGCTTGGCGGTGAACCAGAACAGGCCCCACCAGCCGCCGCTGAACATGTTGTCGTTGATGAGCGACACCAGCGGGGGCGCCTGCCAGCCGCCGAGGAACATCGTCGTGGCCAGCGCGGAGACGGTGAACATGTTGATGTACTCGCCGAGGAAGAACATCGCGAACCGCATCGAGCCGTACTCGGTGTGGAACCCACCGGTCAGCTCGCCCTCACCCTCGGCGAGGTCGAACGGCAGCCGGTTGGTCTCGCCGACCATGGTGACGACGTAGACGGCGAACGAGAAGAACGCCGGGATGATGTACCAGACGGTCGACTGGCCGGCGACGATCTGCGACGTCGACATCGAGCCGCTGTAGATGAAGACCGCGACCAGGGCCAGACCCATGGCGATCTCGTAGGAGATCACCTGGGCGGTGGAGCGCAGGCCACCGAGCAGCGGGTAGGTCGAGCCCGAGGACCAGCCGGCGAGGATGATGCCGTAGACGCCCACCGAGGCGACAGCGAGCACGAGCAGCACCGCGACAGGGAAGTCGGCCAGCTGCAGCGGCGTCATGGTGCCGAACATCGAGGCCCGGTCCCCCATGGGGATGATGGCGAACGAGACGAAGGCCATCGTCGCGGCGAGGAGCGGGGCCAGCGTGAAGATGACCTTGTCGGCGGCCGCCGGGGTGACGTCCTCCTTGAGCATGGACTTCATGCCGTCGGCGAGAGTCTGGAGCAGGCCGAACGGGCCGGCGCGGTTGGGACCCGGTCGCTGCTGCATCCGGCCGATGACCCGTCGCTCGAACCAGATGACGAGCAGCGTGCTGATGAGCAGGTAGACGAAGATCAGCAGCGCCTTGATGAGCGAAAGCCACCACGGCGTCGTCGAGAAGTCGGCCTTGGGGTTGTCGACCATCGGGACGACGGCGCTCGTGAGCTCGGGTAGCACGGCGAGGCTGGTGACCATGCTCATCGGGGCTGTCCTTCATGCGAGTGGGGAGGCACGTGGTCCTTGACCGAGGCCGTGTTGCCGAGGGACCTCGCCGACGAGCTCGACAGGCCCCGTGAGTCGGTGCCGCCGCTCACCGCCACCTCACTGGTGGCTCGGACGACATCGACGAGGGCGCCCGCCTCGTCGCGCAGGTCGGCGCGCACCGCGCAGCCGACCGAGTTGGTCGGGAGCCAGACGACGCCCTCCGCCATCCGCTCGACGACCAGAACCGGCACGGTGACCGACCCGTGGGCGCTGGAGACCGTGACGGAGTCGCCGTCGGTCACCTCGAGGCGCTCGGCGTCGGAGACCGACAGCTTGGCGACCGCCCGGGGAGCGGTGCCGGCCAGGAAGGGCTCGCCGTCCTGCAGGCGTCCGGCGTCGAGCAGGGTGGGCCACGTCGCGAGGACGAACCGGCCGTGCACGTCGGGGCCGGGGGCGGGCGGCGTACGGTCGGCCCAGTCGCCGACCCCCCGCTCACCGGTCCACGCGCCGAGCCGGGCGAACTCGTCGTGCACCTGCTCCTGCGTGCGGGTCTCGAGGAAGAAGCCCAGCTCCGCGGCCAGCATGTCGAGCACGCGGTGGTCGCTCATGGCGTTGCTGTCGATCGCGGCCTTGAAGGGACGCACCCGCCCTTCCCAGTCGACGTAGGCGCCGACCTTCTCGGCCTGCGGCGCCACCGGGAGCACGACGTCGGCGACCTCGGTGACGGCCGACTGCCGCACCTCGAGCGACACGACGAAGGTCTTGGCCAAGGCCTCCTCCACGCCGGGATGGCTGAGGTCGGCGGGGTCGACGCCGCCGATGACGAGGGCGTCGATGGCCCCCGAGCACGCCGCCGCGATGATGCCGGCGGTGTCGCGGGCCGGGGCGTCGGGCAGTCCGACGACCTCCCAGACGTCGGCCACCTCGGTGCGGGCCTGCGGGCTGGCGGCGGGACGGCCGCCGGGCAGCAGGGCTCCGAGGGCGCCGGCCTCCAGTGCACCGCGCTCACCGGCCCGACGCGGGATCCACGCGAGCCGGGCACCGGTCTCGGCGGCCAGGCCGACCGCGGCGGCCAGCGCACCCGGCACGGTGGCGAGGCGCTCACCGACGAGGACGATGCCGCCGTCGCGCAGGGCGTCCAGCGCGGCGTGGCCGGCTTTGCTCGCCTCGAGGTCGGCGAGGACGCCCGTCTCACGACCGGGGGCCGTGGGGATGAGCCGGCCCGACAGCTTCTCGAGGCCGCGGGTGGCGAACGGCGCGACGGAGTACACCGCGGCGCGCTGGGCCCTGACGGCCTTGCGCAGCCGGAGGAAGACCATCGGCGACTCGTCCTCGGGCTCGAACGCGACGAGGAGCACGGCCTTCGCCTGCTCGAGGTCGGCATACGTGACCGCTCCCCCCTCGGGTCCGGTCGCGACGACGTGCTCCGCGAGGAACTCGACCTCCTCGGCCGAGTGGGGTCGCGCACGGAAGTCGACATCGTTGGTGTGCAAGGCGATCCGCGCAAACTTGCCGTATGCGTACGCGTCTTCGACTGAGACCCGGCCGCCGACGAGCACACCGGCGCGAGCGCTCCGCAGTCCGGCGGCGGCGGCGGCGAGCGCCTCCGGCCACCCGGCGGCGCGTAGCTGGCCGTCCTCACCGCGCACCAGGGGCACCTCGAGCCGGTCGGGCAGCGTGGCGTACTGGAAGGCCCAGCGGCCCTTGTCGCAGTTCCACTCCTCGTTGACCGCCGGGTCGTTCAACGCCATGCGGCGCAGGACGGCGCCGCGTCGGTGGTCGGTGCGGATGGAGCAGCCCGACGCACAGTGCTCGCAGACGCTCGGCGTCGACACGAGGTCGAACGGGCGCGAGCGGAACCGGTAGGCCGCCCCGGTGAGGGCACCGACCGGGCAGATCTGCACGGTGTTGCCGGAGAAGTAGGACTCGAACGGCTGGTCCTCGTAGATGCCGACCTGCTGCAGCGCGCCGCGCTCGACGAGCGCGATGAAGGGGTCGCCGGCGATCTGGTCGGAGAACCGGGTGCACCGGGCACAGAGCACGCACCGCTCGCGGTCGAGGAGGACCTGGCTGGAGATGTTGATCGGCTTGGGGTAGGTGCGCTTGATGTCCTCGAAGCGGGACTTGGCCCGGCCGTTGCTCATCGCCTGGTTCTGCAGGGGGCACTCGCCGCCCTTGTCGCAGACCGGGCAGTCCAGCGGGTGGTTGATGAGCAGCAGCTCCATGACGCCGTGCTGCGCCTTGTCGGCGACGGGCGAGGTGAGCTGGGTCTTGACCTGCATCCCCTGGGAGACGGTGATGGTGCACGACGCCTGCGGCTTCGGCATCGGCCGCATGGACCCGTCCGGGCCGGGGGTCGCGATGTCGACGAGGCACTGCCGGCAGGCGCCGACCGGCTCGAGGAGCGGGTGGTCGCAGAACCGGGGGATCTGGACGCCCACCTCTTCGGCGGCGCGGATCACGAGGGTGCCCTTGGGCACCCACACGTCGATCCCGTCGACGGTGAGGCCGATGTCGTCGGGGCCCTTGGGCGGGCGGGCGTCGCGGCCGCTGCTGACGGCGTTGCCGCCGGCACTGGGGCTCGTCAAGGGGGGGCCCACCGGGGCGGACGGGCTCGAGACGGTCGAGGTCATGCCGGCGTCGACTCCTTCTCCTGCGTGAAGCGGGGGGCGAAGAGCGACGACGCGTCCCGGTCGAACGGGCAGCCGCCTTCGGTGAGGTGCCGGATGTACTCGTCCCGGAAGTACTCGATGCTGCTGGTGATCGGTGAGGTGGCTCCGTCGCCCAGGGCGCAGAACGACCGGCCGAGGATGTTGTCGCAGATGTCGAGCAGCTTGTCGAGGTCGGCCTCGCTGCCCTCGCCGTGCTCCAGCCGTTCGAGGATCTGGGCCAGCCACCACGTGCCCTCGCGGCACGGGGTGCACTTGCCGCAGGACTCGTGCTTGTAGAAGTCGGTCCAGCGCTCGACCGCGCGCACGACGCATACCGTCTCGTCGAAGATCTGGAGCGCGCGGGTGCCGAGCATCGACCCCGCCGCGGCGACCGACTCGAAGTCGAGCGGCACGTCGAGGTGGGCGTCGGTGAACAGCGGCGTCGACGACCCGCCCGGCGTCCAGAACTTGAGCTTGGCGCGGGGGTCGCGCATGCCGCCCGCCATGTCGAGCAGCTCGCGCAAGGTGATGCCGAGGGGCGCCTCGTACTGCCCGGGCCGCTTGACGTGGCCGGACAGGCTGAAGATGCCGAAGCCGGTCGACTTCTCCGTGCCCATCCCCTTGAACCACTCGGAGCCGTGCAGCAGGATCGGCGGGATCGAGGCGATGCTCTCGACGTTGTTGACGACGGTGGGTCGGGCGTAGAGGCCGGCCACCGCGGGGAACGGCGGCTTCAGACGGGGTTGGCCGCGGCGGCCCTCGAGCGAGTCGAGGAGCGCGGTCTCCTCGCCGCAGATGTAGGCGCCGGCGCCGGCGTGCACCGTGACGTCGAGGTCGTAGCCCGTGCCGTGGATGTCCTTGCCGAGGTGACCCGCGGCGTACGCCTCCTCCACCGCGCGCAGCAGCCGGCGGTAGACGTGGACCAGCTCACCGCGAAGGTAGATGAAGGCGTGGTGGCAGCCGATGGCGAACGAGGTGATCGCCACCCCCTCGATGAGGAAGTGCGGCGCCGCCATCATCAGCGGCGTGTCCTTGCACGTACCGGGCTCGGACTCGTCGGCGTTGACGACGAGGTAGCGCGGGCCGCCGTCGGGCGGAGGCAGGAAGCTCCACTTCAGGCCGGTGGGGAACCCGGCCCCGCCGCGGCCACGCAGACCGGAGTCCTTGGCCATGGCCACCAGGTCGGCCTGGCCCATGCCCAGCGCCTTCTTGAAGCCCTGGTAGCCCTCGTTGTCCTCGTAGGTCTCCAGGGTCCAGGACCGGGGGTGGTCCCAGAAGGCCGTGAGGATGGGGGTCAGCACGGTGCTCACGCGGGGTCGCCCTTCTGCGTGGTGCCGGTCGGCTCGCCAGCGGGTTGGTCGCCGGGATGCTTGTCGGGGTCGTTGCTGGGGCTGTCGGTCGACGACGTGCGGCCGGGCGCGATCCCGCCCCGGTCACCCTCGGGGCTCGCGTCGGGGGCGTGCTGGTCCTGGAGCTCGTCGGCCTTGCCGGGGGCGCCGGAGGGAGCGTTCCAGCCCCGCCGGTGAGCCAGGCGCAGGCCGGCCAGCGATGCGTCGCCGGCGCCCACGCCCTCGTCGGCCCGGCCGTCGTCGAAGCCGGCCAGCACCCGGGAGACCTGCTTGAACGTCACGACCGAGTCGGCGCCGCGGGTCGGCCGCACGCGCTCGCCCGCGCGCAGGTCGTCGACGAGACGCTTGGTGGAGTCGATGGTCTGGTTGTCGAAGAACTCCCAGTTGGCCATGACCACCGGGGCGTAGTCGCACGCCG
>JBDSYO010000047.1:0-12281 GCA_039925625.1 Lapillicoccus sp.
GAGACCGTCGGGCTCGGCCACGTGGGCAAGCGCCGTGCGGGTGCCTACTCGCTCGGTATGCATCAGCGCCTCGGTCTCGCCGCGGCCCTCATGCGCCAGCCCGAGCTCCTCGTCCTCGACGAGCCGACGAACGGCCTCGACCCGCAGGGGATCCGCGAGATCCGGGAGCTGTTGCTGCGGCTGCACGCCTCGGGCACGACGATCTTCCTCAGCAGCCACCTGCTGGCTGAGGTCGAGCAGCTGTGCACGCGGATCGGGCTGCTCGACCGGGGCCGGCTCGTCCTGGAGGAGTCTCTCGAGTCCCTGCGCCGGCCGACCGGGCGCACCGTCGTCGTCACTGCCGACCCCGACCGGGCGGCCGACCTGCTGGGGAGCGCCCTCGACCACCGCGACGAGCAGCGGCTCTTCGTGCGCACGAGCGACCCGGCGAGGCTCAACGCGCGGCTCGTCGCCGCGGGGGTGCGGGTCGCCGAGCTCGGCCCGGAGCGCCGGTCGCTGGAGGACGTCATCGCGGAGCGCACGACGGCCCGGCAGGACGGGGAGGTGCCCCAGTGATCCGGGTGGAGCTGGTCAAGCTGTTCGGCCGCCGGCGCACGTGGGTCGCGATCTTCCTGCTCAACCTGCTGCCCACCGTCGTCTGCGCCCTCCTCGCGTGGACCCGCATCGCCCCGCGCCCCGGCCAGGGACCCGCGTTCCTGTCGGCCGTCGTCGCGAACGGGTCGCTGTTCGCGATCGCCGCCCTCGCCATCGTGCTGCCCCTGTTCCTGCCCATCGCCGTCTCGGTGGTCGCCGGTGACGCCGTGGCCGGCGAGGCCCAGGCGGGCACGCTGCGCTACCTGCTGGTGCGACCGGTCGGTCGGACGCGGCTGCTGGTGGCCAAGCTCGTCTCGGTCGCGGCCTTCGTCCTCGTCGCCGTGGTGACCGTCGTCGGCATCGGCTTCGTCGTGGGGCACACGCTGCTGGGCGATGCGCCGCTCTCCCAGGCCATGGTGAGCATCTCCGGGTCTCTGCTGACCCCCGGACAGGTGGCCTGGCGTACCGCGGTGGCCGTCGGGCTGGTGACCTTCTCCATGCTGGGGGTCGCGGCGATGGCGCTGTTCCTGTCGACCCTCACCGACTCCCCCCTCTCGGCCAGCCTCGGCGCCATGGCGTTCCTCATCGGCTCGTCGCTCCTGCTCACGGTCGACGCCGCCCGCCCGCTCCAGCCCTATTTGCCGACGCGCTACTGGCTGTCCTTCGTCGACCTCTACCGCGACCCGATCCTCTGGAGCCAGATCGAACGCGGCGTGGCCCTCCAGGCGGTCTACGTCGTCGTGCTGCTGACGGCGGCGTGGGCCAACTTCGCCACGCGCGACATCACGAGCTGAGTCGCCCGCAGTCGCCCGGTCCCCAGGCCGGGACCGCACCGGTGCCGAGGGCCTCCTGCACCAGACGCTGCGCGAGTGGGTCGGTGGGCAGCCGAGTGTGGTTCGCCGCGTCCTGCGCGCAGACGCTCTGCAGCGACGGGCTCGGCACGCCGTCGAGCACCGCCGACTGCGGCGGCACCACCACGTCGTCCTGGGTGGTCCAGATCGACACCGCAGCCACGCCGGCGGGGAGCGGGGTGCGGTCGAGGCGCGACAGCACGCCGCTGTCGGTGGCCAGCTGCTGGCAGGCCGTGGGGCAGGCCCCCGAGAAGAGGCTGCCGAGCCGAGCGAGGTCGGTGCCGTGGTTGGGGGTGCCGAGCATGACCAGCCGGCGCACCTGCGTCGCCCCGCCCCCCTGGGCGACCCAGATGCGGGCGACGACCCCACCCGCCGAGTAGCCGACGAGATCCACCGACGCCGAGCCGGTACGCGTGCGGGCGGCGTCCACCGCCGCCCCGAGCACGTCGGCCTGGTCGGTCAGGTCACCGCGCGCCTGGTCGGGCAGGGCGACGACGGTGACGTCACGGCCGGCCGACCGCAGCCGGTCCGCGAGGGACGCCAGCGACGCGACCGACCCGCCGTAGCCGGGAACGAGCAGCACCGGCCCGGGCGTCGCCTGGTCGACCGTCGTGGTCTGCCGCCCGCGCAGGACCGCCCCGCCGACGAGCACGGCGACCACGAGCACACCGGCCCCGAGCAGGGCGATCACGCCCAGCACGAACCGGCGGCGCGCCGGGGCCAGCCGGGAGAGTGGGGAGAGCACGACCCATCATCACCGGTTCGGCTGTGCCCGTCGCCCAGTGCCCGACCCGACATGGACCCGTCGGCGACGGCGGGCCTCGACGAGGCACCGGGCGAGCATGACCCGGGCCTGGAGGATGGCCGGAAGGGAACGCCAGCGCTGCGGCGTCTGGTTCGCCTCGTGCAGGCGGCGCCGCACCGATGCGGCCTCGAGATGGCCCATCTCGTGGTGGACGTTGCCGACCAGCCCGATCCACAGGTCGTGCGACTCCGTCAGCCACGCCGGGAACGGCAGCACGAGGTCGAGGACGTCGCGGCGCAGCCCCATCCCGCAGCCGAAGTACCACCGCACCCCGACGAGCACCGCGGCGACGTTGGCGGCATACCGGTGGGAGTCGGCCGCCCGGAGCCGCCAGCGGGGCGGGTCGTCCGGCTCGCCGAGCACCGCGACGCTGCTCGCCACGACACCGTCTCGGTCCAGCGCGGCGACCAGGGCCTCCAGGCGACCGGGCACCCACACGTCGTCCTGGTCGCTGAGGAGCAGGTATGCGCCGCGCGCGCGGCCGAGCGCCCGCTCGAAGGTGCGCACGTAGCCGACGTTGGTCTCGTTGCCCCACAGAGAGATTCGCGGATCACCGATGCGCTGGACGAGGGCCACCGTGTCGTCGGTGGACGCGTCGTCGACGACCACGAGCTCGTCGTCGGGCCCGAGCTGGTCGAGGATCGACCGCACCTGTTCCACGATCCAGGCCGCCCCGTCGTAGCTGGCCAGGCAGACGCTGACGCGGACCTCAGCCCCGGGCATACCAGGGCCAGGGCGTGTCGGCCGGCCGCAGCGTGGCCCAGTCCTGCTGCCGCGCACCCCACGCGGCCATGACGCCGACGACGGCGCCCGGGTTGTGGATCCGTCCCTCCAGCACCGCGGCGTACGCGTCCTCGAGCGACACCCACAGGCCGGTGATGCCGGCCTCCTCGCCGGTGCGCTCGAAGGCGGCGTCGGTCACCTCGGTCACGTCGCGGGCGAGGAAGATGCGCATAACCTCGGACGTGCTCCCCGGCGAGGCGAAGAGGTCCACGAGCAGGTCCCACCGCTCGGCCCGCAGCTCAACCTCCTCGGCGAGCTCGCGGGCCGCCGTCACGACCGGAGGCTCACCCGCGACGTCACGCACTCCCGCCGGGAGCTCCCACTCCGCCCGCCGCACGGGGTGCCGGTACTGCCGGATCATGGCCAGGTGGTCGACGCCGTCGACCTCACGCAGGGCCACGACGACGACCGCGTCGGCGTGGTCGAGGTACTCCCGGGTCACGCTTCCGTGCTCGCCGAGGTCGACGACGTCGCGGCGCAGGCCGAAGATCCGTCCCTGCGCCACCAGCTCCGAGGAGGTCACCACCGGGTCGACAGGCTCGTCGAGCAGGTCGGCGAGAGTGCCGACGGGGAGGTCCACGCGGCGGGTCAGGCGGTGGGCGCGGCGACGGCGACGGCCAGCTCGTTGCCGAACGAGTCGCGGGTGACCTCGACCAGCCGCTCACCCCGCTGGCGCTCGAGAGCCGCCTCGACCAGCCCGGCGAAGAGCGGGTGCGCACGGTCCGGTCGCGAGAGGAACTCCGGGTGCGCCTGCGTCGCCACGTAGTACGGGTGCACATCAGCCGGGAGCTCGACGAACTCGACGAGCTCGCGGTCCGGGGACAGTCCGGAGAAGTGGAGACCGGCCGCCTCGAGGCGGTCGCGGTACTGGTTGTTGACCTCGTAACGGTGGCGATGGCGCTCCTGCACCTCGGCGGTGCCGTAGGCCTTCGCGATGACGCTGCCGTCGGTCAGCCGGGCGGGGTAGAGCCCCAGGCGCATCGTGCCGCCGAGGTCGCCGGCCCCCTCGACGAAGGCCTTCTGCTCCTCCATCGTCGCGATGACGGGGTCGGGCGTCAGCGGGTCGAACTCCGACGACGACGCGCCCTCGATCCCGGCCACGTGGCGGGCGAACTCGATGACCATGCACTGCAGCCCCAGGCAGATCCCGAGCGTCGGCACCTGGCGTTCGCGCGCCCAGCGCAGCGCGCCGACCTTGCCCTCGATGCCACGGACGCCGAAGCCGCCAGGCACCAGGACGGCGTCGACGCCGCCGAGCGCCTTCTGGGCGCCGGCCTCGGTCTGGCACTCGTCGCTGGCCACCCAGCGGATCATGACCCGGGCGTCGTGCTGGAAGCCTCCGGCCCGCATCGCCTCGGTCACCGAGAGGTAGGCGTCGGGCAGGTCGATGTACTTGCCCACCAGAGCGATCTCGACCAGGTGCTCGGGGTCGTGCACCCGCTGGAGCATCCGGTCCCACTCGCGCCAGTCCACGTCGCGGAACGGCAGTCCCAGTCGGCGGATGACGTAGGCGTCGAGGCCCTCGCGGTGCAGGACCTTGGGGATGTCGTAGATGCTCGGCGCGTCCACCGCCGCGGCGCACGCCTCCGTCTCGACATCGCACATCAGCGAGATCTTCCGCTTGATGCTGTCGGGGATCTCCCGGTCGGCGCGCAGGACCAGACCGTCGGGCTGGATGCCGACCTGGCGCAGCGCCGCCACCGAGTGCTGCGTCGGCTTGGTCTTCAGCTCGCCGCTCGGCGCGAGGTAGGGGACGAGCGAGACGTGCAGGAAGAAGACGTGGTCGCGGCCGACGTCGTGGCGCACCTGACGGGCCGCCTCGAGGAACGGCAGCGACTCGATGTCGCCGACGGTGCCGCCGATCTCGGTGATGATGATGTCGGGCGCGTCCTTCTCGCCCGTCGCGGTGGCCCGCATCCGGGCCTTGATCTCGTTGGTGATGTGCGGGATGACCTGCACGGTGTCGCCGAGGTACTCCCCGCGCCGCTCCCGGGCGATGACCCGGTTGTAGATCTGGCCCGTCGTCACGTTGGCGGTACCGGCGAGCCGGACGTCGAGGAACCGCTCGTAGTGTCCGATGTCGAGGTCGGTCTCGGCCCCGTCGTCGGTCACGAAGACCTCGCCGTGCTGGAACGGGTTCATCGTCCCGGGGTCGACGTTGAGATAGGGGTCGAGCTTCTGCATCGTCACCCGAAGCCCTCTGGCCCGGAGCAGATGCCCCAGGCTCGAGGCGGTGAGCCCCTTGCCGAGCGAGGAGGCGACGCCTCCGGTCACAAAGATGTGTTTCGTCTGCTCCGCCACGGGGTTGCAGTCTATGTCACACGAGCGGGGGTGCGGGTAGCCCGCTCATCGGCGAGCCTTGGCCCGGCGGCGGCCGACGGTGGCCGGAGCGCGCCGGGCCGCGGCGGCCTGGTCGACCAGCTCCTGGGCGTGGACCAGCCCG
Source organism: Lapillicoccus sp. (assembly GCA_039925625.1). GTDB lineage: Bacteria > Actinomycetota > Actinomycetes > Actinomycetales > Dermatophilaceae > Lapillicoccus. The sequence continues at coordinate 5,456 of JBDSYO010000047.1, forward strand.
GCCTCCGACCCGGCGTCACCGCCCATCATCCGCGAGAGCTCGCGCAGCCGCTCGTCGCCCTCGAGTACCTGCACGCTGCTCGAGGTGACCCGGCCGTCGTCGCTCTTGCGCACCGCCAGGTGGCGGTCGGCGTAGGCGGCGACCTGCGCCAGGTGGGTCACGACGATGACCTGGGCGTGCTGGGCCAGCATGGCCAGCCGGGCGCCGACATCGACCCCGGCCCGCCCGCCGACCCCGGCGTCCACCTCGTCGAACACGTAGGTCGGCACCCCGGCCCCTGAACCGCCCGAGTCCGCGGCCCCGCTGCTGACGACCTCGATGGCGAGCATCACCCGTGAGAGCTCGCCGCCCGACGCCGCCTTGACCACGCTGCGCGGCGGGTTGCCCGGCCCGGAGCTGAGCAGGATCTCGACGTCGTCCACCCCGGTGCGCGTCCAGCGCACCGGCTGCCCGTCGACGGAGAGCCCGTCGGGGTCGGGCCGGGAGGTGACCGCCACGGTGACCTCCGCCGACCCCATCGCGAGGTGGCCGAGCTCGTCGGTGACCCGGCGTCCCAGCCGCGTCGCGGCCTCGGTGCGGGCCCGGCTCAGACGTGCGGCCCGCTCCCCCAGCTCGCCGCGGAGTCGCGTGGTGCGCTCGTCGAGCGCATCGGCGCGGTCGTCGGCGCCCATGAGCTCGGTCAGCGTCGCGGCAGCCTCGCGCCCCCACGACAGGACGTCGTCGACGGTGTCGCCGTAGCGCTGGGTCAGGGTCGCCAGGTCGGCGCGCCGCTGCTGCACGACCGCGAGCCGCGCGGGGTCCACGTCGACGTCTGAGAGGTAGGACGCGAGGTCGGCGGCGAGGTCGGCCGCCAGATAGCCCAGCTCGGCCAGACGTCCTTCCAGCTCCTTCAGAGCCGGGTCGTGGTCGGTGACGGGGCCCAGCGCGGCCCGGGCCGTGCCCAGCGCGTCGACGACCCCCTCGGGCGACGCCGCGGCATACCCGTCGTCACCGGCGAGCACCTCGTGCGCCCGCGCCGCCGCCAGCCGGAGCCCGTCGGCGTGGGCCAGACGCTCGTCCTCGGCCCGCAGCGCGAGGTCCTCCCCCGGCCGGGGGTCGAGCGCCTCGAGGCGCTCGAGCCCGGCCTGGAGCAGGTCCATCTCGCGGACCCGGTCCTGAGCCAGGGCGCGCAGACGGTCGCGCTCGCGGGTCGCCTCCGCGAGAGCGTCGTACGTCTCCCCGTAGGCCGCCAGGGCAACGCGCACGGTTTCGCCCCCGAAGTCGTCGAGCACCTCGCGGTGTTGGTCGCCCTGCCGCAGCCGCCACTGGTCGGCCTGCCCGTGCACGGCGACGAGCAGCTGCCCCAGCTCGGTGAGCACCCCCACCGGCGTGCTGCGGCCCCCCACATGGGCGCGCGAGCGCCCGTCGGCACCGACCGTGCGGGCCAGCACCAGCCCGTCGGTCACGTCGGCCCCGGCCTCCTGGGCCCGGGCCAGCGCTGCGTGTCCGTCGGGCAGGGCCACGATGCCCTCGACGGCCGCCGCAGCGCGGTCCGAGCGCACGAGGCCGGCGTCCGCGCGGGCGCCGAGGAGCAGGCCGAGGCCCGAGACCACCATGGTCTTGCCGGCTCCGGTCTCGCCGGTGAGGACGTTGAGGCCGGGGCTCAGCTCGAGCAGGGCGTCGTCGATGACCCCGACGCCCTGGATCCGCACCTCTTCGAACACAGGTCCAACCCTACGGGGGGGTCAGCGCGTGCGGCCGTTCCCGCGCCAGCCGTCGATGCTGAGGTCGAACTTGGCGACGAGCCGGTCGGTGAAGGAGGCCCGCGTGAGCCGGGCGAGCCGCACGGGGGCGTCGCCGCGGCCGACCTCGATGCGCGCGCCGGGCAGCAGCTCCTCCTGGCGCCGGCCGTCGCACCACATGACGCCGCGGCCCTCGGCCGACGGGATGACCTCCACCGTGAGTCGCGAGCGTGGGCCTACGACGATGGGCCGGGCGAAGAGCGCGTGCGCGGAGTTGGGCACCATGAGGATCGCCTCGACGTCGGGCCAGATCACCGGCCCCCCGGCCGAGAACGCGTAGGCGGTGGAGCCGGTCGGGGTCGCGACGACCACCCCGTCGCAGCCGAACGCGGAGAGCGGTCGCCCGTCGACGCCGACCGCCACCTCCAGCATCCGCTCACGGGCCGCCTTCTCGACGCTGACCTCGTTGAGCGCCCAGCAGTGCGTCACCGTGCCGCTCTGCTGGCGCACCGTCACGTCGAGGGTCATCCGCTCCTCGACCTCGTAGGCCCGGTGCACGATGTGGTCGACGGTCGCCTCGACCTCCTCCCGCTCCGCCTCGGCGAGGAAGCCGACGTGGCCGAGGTTGACCCCCAGGAGCGGCACGGTGGTGCCCCGGGAGTGCTCGGCGCCCCGCAGGATGGTGCCGTCGCCGCCGAGCACGACGACCAGCTCGCAGCCGGCCGTCGGGTCACCCGGCACGGAGGTGCCCACCGGTCCGATGTCCACCCCTGAGAAGTCGGGCGCGTCCTCGGCGGGCAGCACCACCTCGACGCCCGCCTCGGCGAGCTGGGCGACGACCTGGCGCGCGACGTCGACCGCCTCGGCCCGCCTCGGGTGCGCGACGAGCAGGATCCTGCGGGTCACGGGCGGTCCTTCGCTCGACGGTCGGTCGCGGTCGAGACCATTGTCGCAACCGCCTCGGGATCCAGCTCGGCGCCCTGGCCGCCCGTGGCCCACAGCAGGTACTCGACGTTGCCCTCGGCGCCGCTGATGGGGCTCTGGACGAGGCCGCGCGGGGTGAGGCCCGCGCGCCCGGCGTCGACCAGGACATCGGTCACGACCCGGCGTCGTTCCCAGTGGGACGTCACCACGCCCGTGCGCGCCAGCCGCTCCCGGCCGACCTCGAACTGAGGCTTGACGAGCAGCACCGCATCGCCGTCGTCAGCCAGCTGCTCCCGGATCCGGCCGAGGACGAGACGCAGCGAGATGAAGCTGAGGTCGGCCACGACGACGTCGAACGGGTCGCCGAGGTCTCCCCCGGCGATGTCGCGCATGTTCGTCCCCGAGCGTTCCTCGACCCGCTCGTCGTCGGCGACGAGCACCGCGAGCTGGCCGTGGCCGACGTCGAGGGCCACGACCCGGGTGGCGCCCGCCTCCAGGAGCACCTGGGTGAAGCCGCCGGTGCTGGCGCCGACATCGAGGCACCGCCGGCCCTGCACGACGAGACCCTGCGGACCGAACGCGGCCAGGGCGGCCAGCAGCTTGTACGCCGCCCGCCCCACCCACGGGTCCGGTTCGGTCTGCAGGCCGATCACCGCCCGCGACGACACTGGCGCGCTGGCCTTGGTGACCTGCCGACCGTCGACGACGACGCTCCCCGCCGTCACCAGCTCTCGGGCCTGGCCCCTGCTGCGCGCCAGTCCCCGGCGGACCAGCTCGAGGTCGAGCCGCTGCGGCTCGGCGGCCTCTGCGTCAGTCGCCACCGAGGTCGCCGAGCCGGTCCTGCAGCGCCCGGTGGACGGCTTCCCCCGCGTCGCTCTGCGCGTCGAGGTCGCCGGCCGCCGCGCTGTCGTGCAACCGTCCCAGGGCCTCGTCCACGGCCGGGTCACCGGTCAGCGGCGGCTCGGCGACGGGCTGCTGCTCGGGCAGCTCGTCCTTCTCCTGCTGCTCGAGCTGCTCGGAGCGGTCAGGCTGCTCCGGCAACGAGCTGGTCATCCGGCACCGCCCTCCGTGCTGCTGGAACCGGCTGCTGACGTCCTGGACGGCGGAGCGGCCTTCGTGGCCTTCTTCGCCGGGACCGTCGACACCGTCTTCTTCGCGGTGTCCGTCTTCTTCGCGCTCGACTTCTTCGCCGTGCTGGCGGTGGTGGCGGGGCTGGCCTTCTTCGCGGAGCTGGCCTTCGTCGCCGGGGTGGCCCTCGTCGCCGCACTGGCCCTCTTCGCCGCGCTGGCCCTCTTCGCCGGGGTGGCCTTCGTCGCCGGGGTGGCCTTCGTCGCCGGGGTGGCCGTCGTCGCCGTGGTGGCCTTCGTCGCGGAGGTGGCCTTCGCCGCCGCCGCCGCCTGCTTCGTGGCCCTCTTCGTCGGGGCCGCCTTCTTCGTCGTGGGGGTCGTCGCCGAGGCCTTGACCGCGCTGCGGCTCGGCCGCCGGCTCGGCGTCGCGGCAGGGGTCACGGCCGGGGGGGTGGCGGGCGGCGTCGGCCTGGCCTCCGGCCGGGTCAGGCTGGCCCCGTGCGCGAGCATCGACGACGCCGCACCGGAGACGGCGCCCGACACGACGTCGGACACGGTGGTCAGCGCTGAACGTCCCGGCTCCGGGATCGAGCGCACCGCCGGGCTGTCCATCACCTGCTCCCGCAGCTCCGCGACGTCGGCGGACAGCTTGGCCACGGCCGCCCGGGCGCGGTCCAGCTCGTCGACGGGGATGACCACGGCTTTGCCGAGGGCGTTCTCGACCTCGCTGCGGACCAGAGCGACCAGGCTCCGCCGGTTCGCGGCGGCCGCCGCCAGCAGCTCCTCGGCGAGATCCTGCACCGGACCCACCACCGTCCCCGACGCGGCACCGGAGACGCCGCCGGACACGGTGCTCGGCAGAGCGAGCACGGCTGCTGCGGCCTCCATGGCCTTCGCCATCGACAGCTCAGCCAGGCCCGAGGCCAGCTGCAGGTAACTCCGAATGCCGTCCATCGCCATGGCCATGTCTCCTTCGCCGCCGTGCCCTTACGCCGTGACGGCCCACGCTACTGCTCAGGCCCCTCCGGGTGTCGGGTCAGGCCGAACCGTCGTGCAGGTGCGCCGTGACCTGGTGCGCGATCCGGGTCAGCCGGTCCACGGGCACGCCCTCCCGGTCCCGACCGTGGACCAGGGCCGCCACTGCTGCCGATGCCAGCGCGTTCGTGGCGTCGACCCGGTCGACGACGTCGGTGGTGGAGCTGGTGGGGTCGGGGGGGTCGACAGCCACGCTGCCGGCGGTCCAGTCGACCGACAGCCGCACCGGCCCGCATACCCAGGCACCATCGGTGTGCTGCACGCGCTGCGCCGGTCGCCCGAGAGCCCGCAGGTCGGTCGCGGTGAAGGTGGGGACCGGACGTCCGGCGGCGCACGCGAACGTCGCGAGGCTGTCGACCCCACTGAGCACCCACAGCGAGTCGAGGCCGGCCGCCATCGCGCCGACGATGTCGGTGTCGAGCCGGTCGCCGACCGCAAGGGCCTCGTCCGCGGCGCAGCCGAGCCGGCTCACCGCCAGGTCGTAGAGCGGCGGCTCGGGCTTGCCCACGGCAACGGGGTCGGAGCCGGTCGCCAGGGCGACTGCGGCGATGAGCGCGCCGTTCCCCGGGGCCACGCCGTTCTCGGTGGGCAGCGTCGCGTCCCGGTTGGTCGCCACCCACTGCGCACCGTCCTGGATCGCGTAGCTCGCGTGGGCGAGGTCGGTAGCGGTCACGTCGGGGCCGTAGCCCTGCAGGACTGCGACGACATCGCCTCGTCGCCGCGTGACCGGTGTCATCCCCACCTCGACGAGTGCCGCTGCCACCCCGGGGCCGCCGACGGCCAGGACGACCGACCCCCGGGGGTGATGGGCGGCCACGAACGTCGCACCGGCCTGCGAGCTCGTCACCACGGCGTCCCGGTAGGCGCTCGACTCCGACAGGCCCAGCCCGATGAGCTGCCGGGCGACCTCGTCGGGCGTCAGTGACGCGTTGTTGGTCGCGAAGACCACGGGAATGGTCAGCGCCGTGACCTGCTCCACGGCATGGGGCACCGCGGTACTCCCCCGTCGCACCACGCCGTCGAGGTCGCAGACAATCCCCCGGTAGGCCGCGGCGAGCGTCACTGGCTCAGCCACGTCGTCCGTGGTCGGCCCCGTCCGCGCCATCGTCGTCCGCGTCATCGACGTCATCAGACCTGGGGTCGTCGTCACCGTCGGCGCCCAGGAGGTCGACCTGCGCCACCCCGTCGAGCTCGTCGAGCCGGTCGGCCGCGTCCGTCTCGAGCGCCTCGTCCGCCTCGACGGCGTGGCCCATCCACTCCCGGGCGCCGGCCCGGTCACCGAGGGCCAGGAGCGCCTCCGCATAGGCGTAGAACAGCCGCGCGCTCCACGTCGTCCGCCGGCGCGGGTCGAGCTCCGGGATGCGCAACCCCGCGGCCGCGGCGTCCAGCTGCTGCAGGTCGCGCCGGATGCCCGACACGACGATGGCCAGCTCGACGCGCTCGTCGCGGGCCAGGGTCTTCGACTCCGGTGAGGCGGCCAGCTCCAGAGCCCGGTCCATGCGGCCGAGCGCCCGTTCGCAGTCCACCATCTGGGGCAGCAGGTGCGACGACCCGGAAAGCCTACGCACGGTGCGGAACTCGTTCAGCGCCTTCGACCAGTCACCCTGACGGTAGGCCACGAGACCGAGCGCCTCTCGGGCGGCGGGGACGCGACCGGCCCGGCGGACCGCCGTCTCGGCATGAGCCTGGGCGGCTTCGACGTCGTCGTCCAGTAGCAGGGCAACCATGACGAGATGCTGGGCCACTCCCTCGGCGTTCTCCTTGCTGAGGGTGCGCAGCTGGGTCCACACCGAGCGGTCCAGCTCCTTGCCCGTGACCCCGTCCGCGATCGCGGGCTCCGGGCGCCGAGGGGTCTTGGGCGTCAGCCGCTGGCCACTCCCCTCCCGGGGGGTGTCGCCTCCGGTGGGCGCACCACCACGACCGCGTCCGCCCCGTTCGCCGCGACCCGGCCCCCCGGTCCCTCCCGTCGCCGAGCGACCGGGACTGCGGGCGGGACGGTCGTCGCGCCGGCTCGCGCCGTCGCCAGCGGGTCGGTCGCGCTCCGCGGGTCGTCCACCACCCGCAGGCCGTCCACCACCA
>JBDSYO010000048.1:0-3749 GCA_039925625.1 Lapillicoccus sp.
TCGTCGACCATCCTCTACGGGCTGCCCACCGACGCCCGGGTCGCCGTCGACGGCGTGACGGGCGTCCTCAGGTCCAGAGGGCCGCGACCAGCACGGTGAACACACCCTCGAGTGCGCGCGAGCCGGCCTCGGTCAGTGCCGGACCGGCACTCGCAGCCGACGGGTGACGACCAGGAGGGCGACGGACCCGACGAGGGCGAGGGCGTCGACCAGGGACGCGGTCCGGAACGCCTCCTCGACCCCCGGGAGGAACTGCCCCGGGGCGGAGTGCGCCGCATACACGGAGACGACGACCGCGAGGCCGACGGCACCGCCGAGCTGCTGCACGGTCTGCAGCAGGCCCGAGGCCGCCCCCGCGTGTTGCGGCTCGACGCCCGTGAGCACGGTCGCCGTGACCGGCATGAACACCAGCGCCGCGCAGACCCCGTTGAGGATCAGCGGCCCGAACAGCCCGGCGGCGTACCCGCTCGCGTGCGGCAGGAAGGTGAGCCACGCGAACCCGATCGCCAACCCCAGCGTGCCGACGATCATCATGGGAGCCGGCCCGAACCGGCCGAGCAGCCGCGGGGTGACTCGCGTCATCGTGAAGATGGCGATGGTCAGCGGCAGGAAGGCCAGGCCGGCCACGAGGGCGTCGTAACCGAGCACGTGCTGCACGTACTGGACGCCGAGGAAGAACAGCGAGAACTGCGCGCCGACCACGAGGGCCATGACCGCGAGGGACAGCACCCGGGCGGGGTTGCGGACCAGGTCCGGCCGGATCATCGGGTGCGACACGCGGCGCTCGACGACGGCGAGGGCCGCGATCAGCGCCAGGCCGCCCAGGAGCCCGCCGAGGGTTCGCCACGAGAGCCAGCCCTGCTCGGGGGCGGAGATCAGCGACCAGACGACGAGGACCGACCCGGTCGTGGCGAGCAGCGCACCGACGACGTCGAACCGACCAGGACGGCGTTCGGTCTCGTCGACGAAGCGGCGCAGCAGGGCGAGCACGGCGATGCCGATGGGCACGTTGATGAAGAGCGTCCACCGCCACGAGCCCAGGTCCGTGACCACGCCGCCGAGCAGCAGCCCGACGGTCGCGCCACCTGAGGTGACGGCGCCGAAGAGGGCCAGGCTGCGCCGCCGGGCGGCCTCGTCGGGTGCCGAGGTGGTGAGCAGCGCCAGGACGCCGGGCGCGGAGAGGGCGGCGCCGACGCCCTGGAGGGCCCGGGTGGCGATCAGCATCGCCGGGGTCGTGGCGAAGCCGCCCGCGAGCGAGGCGATCGTGAAGACGGCGAGCCCGATCTCGAAGGTACGGCGGCGACCGAACACGTCACCGAGCCGCCCGCCGAGCAGGAGCAGGCCGCCGATCGCCAGGGTGAAGCCGTTCATCACCCAGGACAGCGAGGCCGCGGTGAAGCCGAGGTCGGTCGCGATGCGGGGCAGGGCGACGTTGACCACGGTGGCGTCGAGCATGAGCATCAGCTGGGCCACCAGGACGATCCCGATGCCGATGGAGGCGCGGGGGATGCGGCCTGTGGGCGGGGCGGCGGACGTGGTGGGAGCGGTGCGCGAGTCGGGGAGGGAGCGGGTCAGGGACATCGACCGGATCCTGTTCTGGCGTCGGTGGCGATGACCGTCGACGACCGGCTAGACTATTCGGAGAGATCCTCCGCTTCGCCCGACAATACGGAGACACTCTCCGTTTAGCAAGCCGGTATGCGTTCCGCGTTCCGGATGCCGGTCCTGAGCCGGTTGGGTCCACCCGAGGAAGGAGCCCGTGAGGTGCGTGCCGACGCCGCCCGCAACCGGGCCCGGATCCTCGAGGTCGCCTCGCAGGTGTTCCGTGAGCAGGGCTACGACGCATCACTCGATCTCGTCGCCAAACGGGCCGGGGTCGGAGCCGGGACGCTCTACCGGCACTTTCCTGATCGGGAGAGCCTCGTCAACGCGCTCATGGAGCGCTGGGCCGCGCGGATCCACGACGTTGCCGTGGAAACGGTGGCCGCCGCGGGTTCACCACGTGAGGTCCTGCTGCGCTGGCTGACCGAGTACGTCGGTCTCATCACGCTGCACAAGGGCGGTGCCGCCAAGCTCACCTGGGCGCTGGACCACCCCGACTGTCCCACCTACCCCAAGGCGGTCGGGCTGCGGGCCGCCTCCGAGCTGGTCCTCGCGTCGTTGGCCGCCCGGGATGCGCTTCGCCCCACCGCCGACGCGACGCAGCTCTGCCGGCTCGTCGGAGGCGTCGCCGCCGTCGCCGACCAGTCCGACCTCGACCCGACCGCCGTGCGGGCGATGCTCGAGGTCATCGCCGACGGTGTCCTCCGGCCGGCCGCCGAGGCCCTCGCCGCGCTTCGCCCGTAGCGAACGGTTGCAGCCAACCCTCGCCGCGCAGTCCCTTGACGGCTACCGTCCAACGGGTGGGTGACGTCGTGAGGTTGTTGGGTATGCGTGACTCGCCGCGTAGCGAGGTCGAACCGCTGTGGCGACAGGGTCTTGGCGAGCAGCTGCGCGCTGACCGTGTGCGGCGCGGTGAGCGGATCGCTGACGTGGCGCAGCGGGCCGGAGTGTCGCCGCAATACCTGTCTGAGCTGGAGCGCGGCAAGAAGGACCCGTCGTCGGAGATCCTGGCGGCCGTCGCTGGGGCGCTCGAGGTGACGGTCGCCGACCTGACACTGTCGGCCGGTACGCGGTTGACGGCCTCAGAAGCAGCGACGAACCTCGGCTCAGGACCGGTCTGCCTCGCCGCCTGACTCAGCCGGGTCGGCTCGTGATGACGGAGTCGACGACGCCGTAGACCACCGCCGCGCTCGCCGTGAGGATGAGCTCGCGCTCGGTGTCCCGGCGGACCTGCTCGGTCGGCCGCCCGGTGTGGGAGGCGAGGATCAGCTCCTGCATCAGCCTGACGCGCTCGACCTCCTCGGCCTCGAGGATGAGGTCAGGGATCGCGCCCCGACCTTCAGCGGCCGGAGCATGGATGACGACACGGCCGTGCGGCAGGATGCTCCGGCGGCCGGCCGCGCCGCCGGCGAGCAGCACAGCAGCCGTCGCGGCGGCCTGACCGACGCAGGTCGTCTCCACGTCCGGACGGACGAACTGCATGGCGTCGTAGATCGCGAGGGTGGCGGGGATCGTCCCGCCATCGGAGTTGATGTACAGCGAGATCGGCGTGTCCGGACTGTCGTTCTCCAGGTGGAGGAGCTGCGCGATGACCGCGTTGGCGACCCCGTCGTCGATGCCGGTACCGAGGTAGATGATGCGGTCGGCGAGGAGCCGGCTGTAGATGTCGACCGTCCGCTCGCCGTTGCCGGTGCGGGTCGTGACGTAGGGGATCGTGTAGCTGCTCATCACGCCGACCGTCCTTCGGCTCGCCCGGTTCCGGCCGCTGACAGACCGATCGGCGTGCGCCGGGCCGGCATGACGTCGTCGAGCGAGCTCACGATGGTGTCGATGAACCCGTAGTCCAGTGCCTCTCGCGCGGTGAACCACCGGTCGCGACGCGAGTCCTCCTCGACCTGCTCGACCGACTGACCTGTGTCCTCCGCGATGCACGCCAGAACCATGTCGCGGGTCTGGCGGAGGTCGTTGGCCTGGATGGCGATGTCCATCGCCGTACCGCCGATGCCCGCCGATCCCTGGTGCAGGAGAACCTTGGAGTGGGTCATCGCGGACCGCTTGCCGTTGGTCCCCGATGAGAGCAGGAACTGGCCTGCGCTGTAGGCCATCCCGAGGTTGACCGTGCGCACGTCGTTGGGGATGGCACGCAT
>JBDSYO010000049.1:0-3173 GCA_039925625.1 Lapillicoccus sp.
CCGACGACGACTACGTGGCCGCCGGGGCGAAGATCCTCCCCGACGCCGACGCCACGTGGGCCGAGGGCGAGCTCGTGCTCAAGGTCAAGGAGCCCGTGGCCCAGGAGTACCACCGGATGCGCGAGGGCCAGGTGCTGTTCACCTACCTGCACCTGGCCGCCGACCGCGCCCTCACCGACGAGCTGGCGCGCCGCAAGGTCACCGCCATCGCCTACGAGACGGTCGAGCTCCCCGACCGGTCGCTGCCGCTCCTCGCCCCCATGTCGGAGGTCGCCGGCCGCCTCGCTCCCCAGGTCGGGGCGCACACCCTGATGCGCGCGCAGGGGGGCCGCGGGGTCCTCATGGGCGGTGTCTCCGGCGTCTACGCCGCGAAGGTCGTCGTCATCGGCGCGGGCGTCTCGGGCATGAACGCCGCGGCCATCGCCCTCGGGATGCAGGCCGAGGTGCTCCTGCTCGACCGTGACGTCAGCAAGCTGCGGCACGCCGACGCCATCTACCAGGGGCATTGTCAGACCGTCGCGTCCAACGCATACGAGGTGGAGCGGGCCGTCATCGACGCCGACCTCGTCATCGGCGCCGTCCTCGTGCCCGGAGCGAAGGCCCCGACCCTCGTCAGCAACGAGCTCGTCTCGCGGATGAAGCCCGGTTCGGTGCTCGTCGACATCTCCATCGACCAGGGTGGCTGCTTCGAGGACTCCCGGCCCACCACCCACGCCGACCCGACCTACCCGGTGCACGGCTCGGTCTTCTACTGCGTGGCGAACATGCCGGGCGCCGTACCCCACACGAGCACCTACGCCCTGACCAACGTGACCCTGCCGTATGCGGTCGAGCTCGCGGACCGTGGCTGGCGGGACGCCCTGCGGCGCGACCACGCCCTCGGTCTCGGACTCAACGTCCACGACGGGTCGGTCGTCTACGGGCCGGTCGCGCAGGCGCACGGGCTGGAGTCGGTCCCGCTCGACCAGGTGCTGCGCTGAGCGAGACCACCCCCGGCCGGTCGTCACCACTGGACCGCAGCGTCACAGGGTGGCTGGACCACCTGCAGGTCGAACGCGGGGCCGCGCACAACACGCTCGTCTCCTACCGGCGCGATCTCGCCCGCTACCGCGCGTTCCTCGCCGCCCGCGGGGTCGAGGACGCGGCCCAGGTCACCGAGCGCGACGTGACCGACTTCCTAGCCTCTCTGCGGGAGGCGTCGCCCGAGCGGCCGGGGCTCTCCGCCTCCTCGGCCGCCCGCACCCTCGTGGCCGTCCGGGGGCTGCACCGGTTCCTGGCCCTCGAGGGTGAGGTCACCGCCGACCCGGCGAGCGCGGTCTCACCGCCGAAGACGCCCAGCCGCCTGCCCAAGGCCATCCCCGTCGAGAGCGTCGAACGCCTTCTCGAGGCGGCGTCCGTCGGGGACACGCCGGTTTCGCTGCGCGACCGGGCCCTGTTCGAGGTGCTCTACGGCGCCGGCGCGCGGATCTCGGAGGCGGTCGGGCTGGACGTCGACGACCTCGACCTCGACGTCGACCGCCCGGCGTCCGTGCGGCTGCTCGGCAAGGGAGGCAAGGAACGGGTCGTGCCGATCGGCCGGTATGCGGTGGAGGCGGTGACGGCCTACCTCGTGCGCGGGCGTCCCACCCTCGCCGCCGGGGGGCGGGGGACCCCGGCTCTGTTCCTCAACCAGCGTGGAGCGCGCCTCTCACGGCAGAGCGCCTGGGCCGCGCTCCAGGCCGCCGCGGGCCGTGCGGGGCTCACGGGCCACGTCTCTCCGCATACGTTCCGGCACTCCTTCGCCACCCACCTGCTCGACGGCGGCGCCGACGTGCGGGTCGTGCAGGAGCTGCTCGGGCACGCCTCGGTGACGACGACGCAGATCTACACGCTGGTCAGCGTGCAGCGGCTGCGCGAGGTCTACGCCGGGGCTCACCCACGGGCGCGCTGATAGGGTCCCGTGAGCGTGATGACGATCAGCGCGAGGCTGACCGACCCTGCTCGACCATCGGGAGAGACACCTGTGACCGCAGAGGTGAACCCGCGCGAGTTCGCGTCACCGGCCGAGACCCACCACCGTGAGGACCCTTTGCCGGGCACCGAGAAGGCGGGTGTCGGAGCCCTCGGCCCCACCGGGCGGCCCCTACCCGAGTTCCCCGAGCCGCCGCCGCTGACGTCCCACGGCCCGGCCCGGGTCATCGCCATGTGCAACCAGAAGGGCGGCGTCGGCAAGACGACGACGACCATCAACCTCGGCGCCGCGCTGGCCGAGATCGGGCGCAAGGTGCTGCTCGTCGACTTCGACCCCCAGGGCGCGCTGTCGGTGGGCCTCGGGATCCGCACCAACGAGCTCGACGTGACGATCTACAACCTGCTCGTCGAGCGCGGCCACGACGTGCGCGACATCATCCAGCACACCCGCACCGACGACCTCGACCTCGTGCCGGCCAACATCGACCTCTCTGCGGCCGAGGTCCAGCTGGTCGGCGAGGTGGCCCGCGAGCAGATCCTCGCCCGGGCCCTGCGCCCCGTCATGGACGACTACGACGTCATCCTCATCGACTGCCAGCCCTCGCTCGGCCTGCTCACCGTCAACGCCCTCACGGCCGCCCACGGCGTGATCATCCCGCTGGAGTGCGAGTTCTTCGCGATGCGCGGGGTGGCCCTGCTCGTCGAGACCATCGACAAGATCACCGACCGGCTCAACCCCCGTCTCCAGGTCGACGGCATCCTCGCGACGATGTTCGACAGCCGCACGCTGCACAGCCGGGAGGTCGTCCGCTCCGTCGTCGACCACTTCGGGGAGCAGGTGTTCCATACGGTCATCAGCCGCACGGTGAAGTTCCCGGACGCGAGCCTGGCCGCCGAGCCCATCACGACGTACGCGTCGACGCACGCCTCCGCCGCGGCATACCGGCAGCTGGCTCGTGAGCTCATCGCGCGCGGCGGGGCGGCCTGAGGTCATGAGCGACCGGTCATCGGCCGTCCCGACCGGTGACGTCACCCCGGGAGGGGTGCTGACGCGGCGGGGTGGCCCGACGCCGTTCGAGGTGCACCTCGACGTGTTCCAGGGGCCCTTCGACCTGCTGCTCGGCCTGATCTCCAAGCACCGGCTCGACATCACCGAGATCGCTCTCGCCCAGGTCACCGACGAGTTCATCGGCCACATCAGGGATGCGCGCGAGTCCGGCGTC
>JBDSYO010000050.1:0-3965 GCA_039925625.1 Lapillicoccus sp.
CGGCGCTGCGCCGCGCCGCCTCCGGACGGTCCGACATCTCGAGCAGGTGGATGTGCAGGTGCAGGACGAACGGGTGCCGGTCACCGCCCGGCAGAGCGAGCGCCGCGTCGAGCAGACGCTCGGCCTCCACGGCCCGGGACCCCGGGGCCGGGGTGCCGGTGATCGGTTCCCACAGCGCCCAGGCTGTGACGTTGACCAGCGCGTCGACGGCGAGGGAGAGCACGTCGAGGTCGTCGGGGAACGCCGCTGCGACCCCGGCCATGGCGTCGGCGTAGGCCTCGTGGCCGGCCGCCCAGGTCTCCGGGTCGTCCGCCTCGACACCGGCATACCGGGCCGTCAGCGCGCCGACGAGCGCGGCTTCCGGCGTCCCTGAGGCGCGGGCCCCCGCACGCTCCACGTCTTCCCGGGCCCGAGCCAGCTCGCGGTGGGCGCGGTCGAGGCTCGCCGACAGGTCGACCGGGTCGAACGCGTCCCATCCCTTGTTGTAGTTGGGTCCCACGACGTAGGCGATGCCCCACCGAGCCACCCACAGGTCCGGGTCGGCGGCGAGTGCCCGCTCGAAGCAGGCCAGGGCCTCCTCGTGGTTGAAGGCGTACGCCCACACCAGCCCCTGGTCGAACCACGCCTGCGCGTCCACCGAGTCCGTCTGCACTGGTCGGCGGTGGCTGCCGAGGTCGTAGGCGTCGCTCATGCCTCGGAGGGTAGCGAGCCCGGAGCCGGCCGAGCCACCACCGGTCCACCGACCCGCCGCCTACGCTCGTCTCGTGGCTGAGCAGACCGCCGGAGCCCTCGAGCGGGGCGCCATACCCCTGAGCGTCCGGCCCCTCGACCCGTCGACGTGGGACGGCTTCGCCGCGCTCGTCGAGCGCAACGGCGGGGTGTGGGGCGGGTGCTGGTGCATGGGGTTCCACCCCGAGGGCCTGCACCGCGCGCCCGCCCGCCACCGGGCCGAGAAGCGGGCGCGGGTCGACTCGGGAGGCGCTCACGCCACTCTCGTGTACGCCGGCGACACCTGCGTGGGGTGGTGCCAGTTCGGCCCGCCCGCGGAGCTCCCCCGCATCAAGCATCGCCGGGCCTACGAACAGGGAGCAGACGCCGACCGCGCCGCACCCGACTGGCGGATCACCTGCTTCTTCGTCGACAAGGCCACCCGGCGCCGCGGGGTCTCGGCGGCAGCGCTCGACGGAGCACTCGACCTCATGGCCGGGCTCGGCGGCGGCGTGGTCGAGAGCTTCCCCGAGGCCGCCGACGGGCGGAAGGTCTCGTCGTCGTTCCTGCACAACGGCACCCTGGCGCTCTTCGAGAGCCGGGGCTTCGAGCGGGTCCGCCCGCTGGGCAAGAACCACTGGCTGGTGCGCCTCGCCGTCGCCGGCACCGGCCGCTGAGGCTGCACCGTCCCGGTCGCGTCAGCCCGGCGCAGCCAGGCGGGTCGCAACCTCCCCGGCGAGCGCCACGTTGTTGCGGTATGCGGCCACGTTGACGTCGAGACTGCGCCCGCCCGTGGCTCGCTGCACGTAGTCCAGGAGGAACGGGGTCGAGTCATGGCCCACGACGGCCGCCGCCTCAGCAGCGGCCAGGGCCTGCGCCAGCACGGCGTCGTGCTCCGCGCGGTCGAGCTGCTGATCCTCGGGCACAGGGTTGGCGACGACGATGGCGCCGGTCACGCCCAACGCGTCCCGCGCCCGCACCAGCCGCGCCGCCTCGTCGGCGTCCGCCACCGCGTACTCGACCTCGAACCCCGAGTCGGCGACGTAGAACCCGGGGAACCGCGTGGTGCGGTAGCCCACGACGGCGATCGAGAGGGTCTCCAGCCGCTCGAGGCTAGCCGGGATGTCGAGGATCGACTTGACCCCTGCCGAGACGACGAGGATCGGCGTCTGCGCGAGCACCGGCAGGTCGGCCGACTCGTCGAAGGTCATGGACGCCTCCCGGTGCACCCCACCGAGGCCACCCGTGGCGAAGACGCGGACACCGGCCCGGTGGGCGAGGAAGGCCGTCGCGGCCACTGTCGTGCCCCCCGACCGCCCCTTCGTCGCGGCGACAGCCAGGTCGCGCAGGCTCACCTTGCTCACCGAGTCGCTGCGCGAGAGCGTCGTGATCTCGTCCGTGGTGAGCCCTACGACGGGACGTCCGTCGAGGACCCCGATGGTCGCGGGCGCCACTCCCACGGCCCGGAGCAGCTCCTCGGCGGCCAGAGCGACCTCGAGGTTGCGGGGCCGCGGGAGCCCGTGCGTGAAGATCGTCGACTCGAGCGCCACGACGGGCCGCCCGCCGTCGAGGGCCGACCGTACCTCGTCGGAGACGGTGAGCGCGTCGGTGGTCGGGTGGGGCACGGGAGGCCTTTCGGTGGAGGTCGGGCGCGAGACGCTACGGCACCCGGCCGGGCGCGGCGCTCAGGGGTGGCTCGCGCTCCCCCGCTGCGACCGCTCCCGCTGCGCGGTCATGTGCCCGTCGAACTCCTCCCGCCAGCGCTCGCTCATCGCGATGCCGGTGCGTCGGGCCTCCTCGGTGCTCAGCTCGACCGGGAAGCCGAAGGTGTCGTAGAGGACGAACAGCTCGGCCCCCGTCAGTCCTGAACGCCGGTAGCCCTTGAGCTGCTTGATCCCCTTGCGCAGCGTGCGGCGGAACGCCTGCTCCTCCTTGGACAGGACGACCACGACCTCGTCGGCCTGGTCGGCGACCTCGGGGTAGTGCGCCTCGTAGATGCCCGCGATGGTGGGGATCAGCTGCGGGAAGAAGTTCTCCTCCAGACCGAGGTCGAAGGCGTAGCGGACGGCACGGCGGATGAGCCGACGCATGACGTAGCCCTGGGCCTTGTTGCTGGGCCGCACCCCGTCGACGGCGAGGAACGCGGCGCCGCGCAGATGGTCGGCGATGACGCGCATCGCCTGGGTCTCGTCGCCGTAGGCGCGCCCCGACAGCTCCTCGAGCCGGGCCACGATGGGCCACAGCAGGTTGATGTGGAACACGTCGGGCTGGTCGGACGACGCCGCCGCGATGCGGGCCAGCCCACCCCCGTAGTCGACGTTACGGCGCGGCAGCGGCTCGAAGCCGGTCTCGGTGCGCCGGTACTCCATGAAGACCGAGTTGCCGATCTCGAGGTAGCGGCCGCAGTCGCAGTTCTGGTGACACTTGGCGCCGTAGGTCGGGTCGTGCTGCACCTGCGGGAAGAGGTAGAACACCTCGGAGTCGGGCCCGCCCGGCTCACCGACCGGCATGTCCTCGGCGCTGCCGCCGCGGCACCACCAGTTCTTCTTGCCGTAGAACGCGATCCGCGCGCCGCGGTTGCCCAGCTCGGCGCCGCGCTCCTCGCTGTCGAGCTCGACCTGCTCAGCCGACACCCCGGCGGCGGCGAACAGCTCGGTCCAGATCGCCGCCGACTCGGTGTCCTTGGGGATGCCGTGCTCCGGGTCGCCGATGAAGCACGAGACGTAGATGCGCTCGGGGTCGAGACCGACCCGCTCGGTGAGGAACGTCCACAGCTGCCGCAGCTGGTGGTCCTTGAAGTAGTCGCCGAGGCTCCAGTTGCCGAGCATCTCGAAGAACGTCGTATGCCGGTTGTCGCCGACCTCCTCGATGTCCTGCACGCGCAGGCAGGTCTGGCTGTCCGCCACCCGCGAGCCCTCGGGGTGGTCGGCCCCGAGCAGGTATGGCAGCAGGGGCTGCATCCCGCTTCCCGTGAAGAGGGTGGTCGGGTCGTCCTTCGGGATGAGGGGGGCACGGGTGATGACGGTGTGCCCGTTCTCGGCCATGAAGTCGAGGTACTTCGTGCGGATCTCGTCGGCGTCCATGGCCCGAATTCCACACCACGGAAGCGATGGTGTCGATAGACCGGGGTCGGGGTTGCTGTCGCGGCGACGGTGCGTTAGCGTCGTCCTCGCACGGGGGATGCGCACTTGGGGCGCCTCGCCAGGTTCAATTCCTGGGTCCTCCACCAGACGGGTCGGGCGCCGCGGATACGCGGC
>JBDSYO010000051.1:0-4028 GCA_039925625.1 Lapillicoccus sp.
CTCGGCTACGGCTTCGCCTACTCGCTGTTCATCACCACGTTCTACATCACCTGCTGGCGGGCCCTCTTCCGCATCCTCGGCGGTCGCCGCGGATGGGCCAAGACCCGTCGCAACACCGACGTCCGACCCGGACCGGTCGCCCTCGAGGCGTGACCGTACGCAGTTCGCACTCCCCCAGGCACCACTCAACGCACGGAAAGGATTCACCATGTTCAGCTCACCCGTAAAGGCCACTAGGACCGCAAGAAGGCGGGGGCGTCTTGCGGTCACTGCCCTCGGGTTCGTCGCTGCCGCATCGGTCGCCCTCGCGCCCGCCGCGTCGGCAGCACCCGGGCAGACCAGCTCGTCCGGACTCACCTGCGCCGGGATCGTGACGTGCGGTCCGTTTGCGGCCAGCGCCTATCCCGGTGGGCCGGCCAGCAACACCCTCGCGGCCGCCAACGTGGCCGGCCTCGTCACCACCGGGGTGATCAACACCACCGCCACCGCCGGCGGGGCGTCTGCGAGTGTGGCCAACGTCAACGCCGTTCTGAGTGGAGTCAGCACTCTGACGGCAACGACGGTCAGCTCGCAGTGTTCCGTCGACTCCAACGGGGTGGTGACGGGCAGCTCGTCGATCGTCGGGGGCCAGATCGCCCTCCTCGGGGGCAACCCCGTGACACTGGCCACGGCCCCGGCGCCGAACAGCACGGTCTCCCTGCTCGATCCGGCCGTTGCCTCGGTCGTGCTCAACCGGCAGACGGTGGCTCAGGACGGCACTCTGACCGTGGACGCGATCTACGTCACCCTGCTCAACGCCCAGACCATCACCATTGCCTCGTCGACCTGCGGAGCGGCCGTGCTGGCCGTGCCGATGATGGCTCCGGCGGTGGCTGTCGGGGGCGGGCTCGCCGCCGCCCTCGTCGTCCCGGTGCTCGGGGTCGCGTTCTACCGTCGCCGCCAGGTCGCCGCAGCCGCGCGCGCCTGAGGTACTCCCGGTCAGACCGGGGGCTCGGGCCGCGTAGGGGACCTGTCGTCCTCTGCGCGGCTCTCGGCTGTCGGGCGTCGGCTGGCCGGCGTCCGCCTTGCCGGCTCGACTCCTAGCCTGGGGCGAAGTCGGGGAGTCGGGTCCCGACCCCGAGCAGCTGGGCGATTGCGGCCACGCACCGGGGGGCGGCGGCCCCGTCGCCGTAGGGGTTGACGGCAGCGGCCATCGCGGCGTAGGCCGCGGGGTCGGTCAGCAGCCGGGTGGTCTCCTCGACGATGGCGGCCGTCTGCGTACCCACGAGCCGGACCGTCCCGGCTGCCACGGCCTCCGGGCGTTCCGTGGTGTCGCGCATGACGAGGACGGGCTTGCCCAGGCTGGGGGCCTCCTCCTGCACACCCCCCGAGTCGGTCAGCACGAGATGGCTCGCACCGAGCAGATGGGCGAACTCAGGGTAGCTGGCCGGCTCCGTGAGCACGACGTTGTCGAGACCATGTAGCGCCGGCTCGATCACGTCTCGCACCAACGGGTTCCGGTGCATCGGCAGGACCACGAGCAGGTCGGGGAAGTCGGACGCGACGACGCGCACCGCCTCCATCGAGGCGGTCATCCGCTCGCCCCACGACTCGCGTCGATGGCTGGTGACGAGGAGGATCCGCCGCCCGGAGGACACCGCGCGCGCCAACGCCTCGTCGCCGAACGCGACCGGCCTCGCTTGCGTGGCGTGGAGCGCGTCGATCACCGTGTTGCCGGTGACGACGATGCTCGCGGGGTCGATGTTCTCAGCAAGCAGGTGGTCCCGCGAGGTGGTCGTCGGCGCCAGGTGGAGCGCGGCGATCGGTGCGGTGAGGCGGCGGTTGACCTCCTCAGGGAAGGGCGCGTGGATGTCGCCGGTGCGCAGCCCGGCCTCGAGGTGGACCACCGGGACCTGTTGGTAGAAGGCGCTCAACGCGGCGAAGAACGCACTGCTCGTATCGCCCTGCACGACGACCACATCGGGCCGGTCGGCCTGCAGCAGTCCGGTCGTCGCGCTAAGCACGGCGGCGCCGATCTCGGCGAGGCTTGAACCGGGGGCCATCAGGTCGAGGTCGTGGTCGGGCTCGATGCCGAAGGACGTGTGCACCTGGTCGAGCATCTCGCGGTGCTGGCCGGTGACGGCGACGACGGGTTCGAGCCGCGAATGATCGCGCAGAGCCCCGATGAGCGGTGCGACCTTGATCGCCTCCGGACGGGTGCCGTAGATCGTCATCACGCGGAACATGCGTCTCCTCGGGAACGACCGGACGCGCCGACCCTAACGCTCGTGACCGGCCTCCGGCCCGTCGGTGTGCTGGAACACGCCGCCTGGTGACCCGTCGGACCGCTGCCACGTGACGACGAGCTCGTCGCGGGCGCCGAACCGCACCAGATGCCGCCCCACGACGTCCTCGATGCGCGCGACGACGGCCGTCTGCTCGGCGGGGGCCAGGGCGGCGTCGACGGCCGCGTGCAGGCTGAGGCCGGAGTCGTCGCGTTCGAGGTCGCAGCGCCCACCGTCCAGGTGGACGACACCCCGGCCGGTCGTCTCGTCCCAGGCCGTCTCGAGACGCCGGGCCAGATGGGCGGCCAGCTGCTTGGCGTAGCGGTCCGCGCGGTCGGTGGCGACGTGAGCGCGGCTGGTCAGGGGAGCGTCGTCCATCTCGTCAGTGTCCTCTCAGAGCGCCGCGGCATCGGTGGGGCGGGCCGTCGGGTCCGTCGAGCCGGTCATGACGCCGTCATCCTGGCGCAGCGATCGCACCGCCATGGCCAGAGCGAGCGCCAGCAGGGCGAGCGCGGTGACCAGGGCGGCGCGCAGCGCCGTGCCGGCGCCCGCTCCGGGCGCGACGGCCTGGTAGACGGTCATCAGCACGGCGGCCCCGATGGAAGCACCGATCCGCTGCCCGGTCTGCAGGGCGCCGCCCGCCGCCCCGCCCATCGCGGGGGGCACGTCGGCCAGCGTCAGCGTGATGTTGGGGGAGACGACGGCTCCACCGCCGAGACCGGTGAGCAGGAGGACGGGCACGAGGACGACGGCGAGGTCGCTGCGGCCACGGGCGGCCGCGAACGCGGCCAGCAGGGCGACACCGGTCATCATGACGACCAGGGCCACGACGGTGAGCTTGCGGCCGATGGTGGGGACGAAGCGGCCGGCCAGGGGGGCGCTCACGGCCGACCCCACCGCGAAGGGCATGAGCAGCAGACCCGCGGCCAGGGGGGTGAGGCCGAGGGCGGTCTGTAGGTGTACCGACAGGACGAGGAGCAGCCCCGTGAAGCCGGTGAAGTAGAGGGTGCCCACGACGAGGCCGTTGACGTACCCCGGCAGCGTCCGCAGCAGGTTGAGGTCGAGCAGCGGCGGGCGATGCGCTCGGGCGAGCCGTCGCTCCCAGCGGGCGAAGGCATACGCGAAGAGGGGTACGCCGACGAGCAGCACCAGCGGCCAGCGTTGCCCGCTCTCGATGCTGACGACGGGGTAGAGCAGGCACATCACCGCGAGGCCCAGGAGGACTGCGCCCACGACGTCGATGCCGGCGCCGCTGCGCCCCGGCCCGGTCTGCCGCCGCGGCACCAGCCGGGCGACCCCGACCAGGCCGAGGACACCGATCGGGATGTTGACGAGAAACAGGTAGCGCCAGCCCTGCTCGGCTCCGGCCGCGGCGATGATGAGCCCGCCGAGCACCGGCCCGGCCGCCGACGACACGGACACGGTGAAGCCGAACAGGCCGAAGGCGCGGGCCCGTTCAGCGCCGGTGAACAGCTGTTGGATCAGGCCGGAGTTCTGCGGGGTGAGCAGTCCCGCCATCGCGCCCTGCAGCAGCCGGGCAGCCACGACCAGGCCGATGCTGGGGGCGAGGCCGACCGCTGCGCTGGTGACGACGAACCCCACGAGGCCGATGAGCATCATCCGGCGCCGTCCGTAGGCGTCTCCGAGACGTCCGCCGGCCACGAGGGTCAGCCCGAAGGTCAGGGCGTAGCCGGACACGACCCACTGGATGGTGCCGGAAGACGTTCCGAGGGCCTGTTGCATGGAGGGGATCGCGACGTTGAC
>JBDSYO010000052.1:0-4339 GCA_039925625.1 Lapillicoccus sp.
TACGCCGGATTTCGGCGGCGGGAGGTGGCATCCTGGTCCCGCTGCGCTCACTTGGGGGGAGCGCAGCGCCAGCCGACCGACCGACACCGGCTGGCAGGATCGTCGCGTGCTCGGTGTGCTCCAGGGGTTCGCGACGATCGGCGCCGTCGTCGCCCTCGGCTGGCTCCTCGCGCACCTGGGCGTCTTCGGGCCGGGGGGCCAGCTGTTCCTCTCCCGCCTCGCGTTCTACGTCGCGTCCCCTGCGCTCCTGCTCACCGTGCTGTCGCGTACACCGCTCGACGCGATCCTGTCGGCGAACCTCGCCACCTCGGCGGTGTCGGTGGTGGTGACGAGCGCGGCCTACCTCCTCGTGTCCCGGCTGCGTTGGCGGCCCGCACTCGGGGAGTCGGTCATCGGCAGTCTCTGCTCGTCCTACGTCAACGCCGGCAACCTCGGGCTGCCCATCGCGCTCTACGTCCTGGGGGACGTGTCCCTCATCGCGCCGACCCTGCTCCTGCAGCTGCTGGTGCTCACTCCGCTGGCGTTCGCGCTGCTCGACGCCGATCGGCGGGGTGACCGCCCATCGCTCGTGGCCGGCCTGAACAGTGTCGTCCGCAACCCCATCACCGTCGCGGCCCTCGCCGGCCTGCTGCTCTCCGTGGTCGCGCCCCATCTGCCCAGGGCGGGCCTCGACGCCGTCATGGCGCCCATCACGCTCGTCGGCAACATGGCCGTGCCGGCCATGCTCATCGCGTTCGGCATCTCCCTGCGCCGAGGACCGCGACCGGGCGCCGAGGGCACCGGGTCGCACGTGGCGACCGTCGTCGGGCTCAAGCTCGTGGCCCAGCCCGCCGTCGCCGTGGGGTTCGGGTACGCCGCGGTAGGGCTGCGGGGACACGCCCTGTTCGCCGCCGCCGTCACGGCCGCGCTCCCGACGGCCCAGAACGTCTTCACCTACGCCAACACCTACCGTCGCGGCGTCTACCTCGCCCGAGACGCGATCTTCGTCAGCACGTTCCTGTCGGTGCCGGTCATCCTCATGCTGGCCCTGCTGTTCCGGGGCGTCTGAAGCCCGCCGACCCGCGCACCGATCTGCGTGGTGCTCATGGATATCCAGCGTCCTTCGGCACATCGGTGCGCGGCGCGCATACCGGTGCGTCGGTCACTGGCCGGTGCGCCCGTCGACGCACTCGCGCAGCAGGTCGGCGTGACCGCAGTGCCGGGCGTACTCCTCGACCATGTGCAGCAGCAGCTCGCGCAGGCTGATCGACTCGCCGTCGCGGTAGGTGAACACCCGGCCCAGGTCCGGCTCCGCGGCGACGAACCGGTCGCTGAAGGCGACCTCCTCGTCCCACCGGGCGAACGCCTCGTCGACGACCGACTGGTCGGGCGCCGCGTCGCTGAACGCTTCGTCGCGGTCCTGCTCCGACCAGTAGAGGCGGGGAGCGTCCTCGCGCGCGCCGCGCAGCCGGAACCAGTCGCGTTCCACCTTGGCCATGTGCCGGACGAGCCCGAGCAGGGACATCGTCGACGGCGGCACCGACCGGGCCGCGAGCTGCTCCGGGGTGGGCCCGTCGCACTTCATCCGCAGCGTGATCCGGTAGACCCGGAGGTACTCCTGCAGGTTGGTGCGCTCGTCGACGACCTCGATCTCGCCGCTCGCCCGAGGGTCGTCCTCGGGGTCGAGCCACATGTCGGGAAGGGTCTGCGCCTGGCTGGGGGACATCCCGCGAGTATGCCGGTGAGGCGGTTGGCCGCGCCGCTAGATATGCGCCAGGGCCCCTTCAAGGACGGCGCGGAGCCGGCCGGTGATGTCGGCGAACTCGGGAGGTCCGATGGTCAGCGGGGGGGCGAGCTGGACCACCGGGTCGCCGCGGTCGTCGGCCCGGCAGTAGAGGCCGGCGTCGAACAGCGCCTTGGAGAGGTAGCCGCGCAGCAGCCGCTCCGACTCCTCGTCGTCGAACGTCTCGCGGGTGACCTTGTCCTTGACCAGCTCGATCCCGTAGAAATAGCCCTCGCCGCGCACGTCGCCGACGATCGGGAGGTCGAGCAGGGTCTCCAGCGAGGCCCGGAAGGCCGGGGCGTTCTCCTTGACGTGGGCGTTGAGGCCCTCGCGCTCGAAGATGTCGAGGTTGGCCATGGCGACCGCCGACGACACCGGGTGCCCGCCGAAGGTGTAGCCGTGGGGGAACGACGTCGTGCCGTGCCGGAAGGGCTCGAACAGCCGGTCGCTCGCGACCATCGCGCCGATGGGGGAGTAGCCGCTGGTCATCCCCTTGGCGCAGGTGATGATGTCGGGCACGTAGCCGAAGTCGTCGCAGGCGAACATCGACCCGATCCGCCCGAACGCGCAGATCACCTCGTCGGAGACCAGCAGCACGTCGTAGGCGTCGCAGATCTCCCGCACCCGCTGGAAGTACCCCGGCGGCGGCGGGAAGCAGCCACCGGAGTTCTGCACCGGCTCGAGGAAGACAGCGGCCACCGTGTCGGGGCCCTCGAACTCGATCGCCTCCGCGATCCGGTCGGCCGCCCACAGACCGAACGCCTTGGCGTCGTCCCGCAGGTGCTCCGGCGCGCGGTAGTGGTTGGTGTTGGGCACCTTGAACGCACCGGGCACGAGGGGCTCGAACATCTCCTTGGCCGCCGGGATGCCGGTGATCGACAGGGCGCCCTGAGGGGTGCCGTGGTAGGCCACCGCCCGGCTGATCACCTTGTGCTTCGTGGGTTTGCCGGTCAGCTTGAAGAACTGCTTGGCCAGCTTCCAGGCCGTCTCGACCGCCTCGCCGCCGCCGGTCGTGAAGAACACCCGGTTGAGGTCACCGGGCGCGCCCGCGGCCAGCCGCTCGGCGAGCTCGATGGCCCGGGGGTGCGCGTACGACCAGAGCGGGAAGAAGGCCAGCTGCTCGGCCTGCTTCGCCGCGGCCTCGGCGAGCTCGACCCGGCCGTGGCCGACCTGCACGACGAACAGCCCGGCGAGGCCGTCGATGTACTCCTTGCCCCGGTCGTCCCAGATCCGGTGACCCTCTCCGCGCACGATGATCGGCGGACCCGATCCCTCGGTCTCCCAGGCGGACTGACGGGTGAAATGGCCCCACAGGTGGTCGCGGGCTGCGGCGGCATACGTCGCCCCGGAGGGGGTGTGCGCCGGGCCGGCCGGCTCGCTGAAGGTATCGGTGCTCGTCGTCATGGCGGCGTTCATCTCGTTCCCCAGTTGTAGTGCTGCTTGTTCAGGCGCAGGTAGACGAACGTCTCCGTCGCGGTGACGCCGGGCAGGGTGCGCACCCGGCTCATGAGCAGGTCGAGCAGGTGGTCGTCGTCCTCGCAGACGACCTCGGCCAGCAGGTCGAAGCTGCCGGCGGTCGTCACGACGTAGGACACGTCGGGCATCGCGCAGAGGGCGTCGGACACCGCGCTGACGTCGCCCGACACGCGGATGCCGACCATGGCCTGGCGGGTGAAGCCGACCTGCAACGGGTCGGTCACGGCGACGATCTGCATGACGTCGGCGTCGATGAGCTTCTGCACGCGCTGTCGGACCGCAGCCTCGGAGAGACCGACCTCGCGGGCGATGGTGACGAACGACTGGCGGCCGTCCTCCTGGAGCAGCTCGACGATGCGCTTCGAGACCGCGTCGAGGACTGGCATACCGAGGATCGTCTCCGGGTTGGCGACAAAAGGCAAGCCGCGACGACGAAATCAGTCGTGCAGACCTGGAACGGACGCGAGATTCGTGGTTGGCTGGCCGGATGAGCGAACCCCGACACCTGCGCAACTTCGTCAACGGCGCGTGGGTGGACTCCGCGTCCGACGCCCGGAGCGACATCGTCGACCCGAGCACCGCGCGCGTCGTGGCGACGGCCCCGGTGTCGTCGGCGGCCGACGTCGACGCGGCCTACGGGGCGGCCGCGACCGCGTTCGCTACGTGGGGCCGGACGACGCCCAGCGAGCGGCAGCAGGCGCTGCTCAAGTTCGCCGACGCGGTCGAGGCGCACGCCGACGAGCTCGTGCACCTCGAGGCGGAGAACACGGGGAAGCCCTACGCGCTGACGGCCTCGGAGGAGATCCCCCCGATGGTCGACCAGCTGCGCTTCTTCGCCGGCGCCGCGCGGGTGCTCGAGGGCCGGGCCGCGGGGGAGTACCTGCGCGGGCATACCTCGTGGGTCCGACGCGAGCCGATCGGCGTCGTCGGGCAGGTGACGCCGTGGAACTACCCGATGATGATGGCGGTCTGGAAGATCGGGCCGGCGCTCGCGGCCGGCAACACGGTCGTCCTCAAGCCGAGCGACACCACCCCCGAGACAACCCTGCGCCTGGCCGAGCTGGCCGCCGAGTTCCTGCCCCCCGGCACCTTCAACGTCGT
>JBDSYO010000053.1:0-5427 GCA_039925625.1 Lapillicoccus sp.
CCGACGGCGGCATCCTCGGTGCCGCGGCCCCGGGGCACCTCTACTGCGACCTCAGCACCGTCTCGCCCCAGGTGTCGGCCGACATCGCAATGGCGGCCGAGCACCGGGGCGTGGCCTACCTCCGTGCCAAGGTCGCCGGCAGCATCGGGCTCGCCACCGAGGGACAGCTCACCGTCTTCACCTCCGGGCGCGCGGAGGACGCCGAGCGGGCCGCGCCCGTGCTCGGCGCCTTCGCCCGCGAGGTGCGCCACGTGGGTGACGGCGAGGCCGCGCACTACCTCAAGCTCGCCCACAGCATCATCGTCGGGGCGTATGCCGCCCTCATCGGCGAGGCGGTCACGTTCGCCGCCCAGGGTGGCGTCGACTACGGCACGGTGATCGAGATCCTCGAGGCCGGCCCCCTGGGCTCGCGGCAGCTCTCGTTGAAGGCCCCCATGCTGCGAGACCGGACGTTCGGCAACCCGCCGTCCGACATCGACACGGCGGCCAAGGACCTGGACCTCGCGCTGGCGGCAGCAGTAGGCGTGGGGGTCACGACGCCGTTCGCGGCCACCGCCCGACAGCTGATGACGTCGCGCCAGGCGCACGGCGAGGGCGGCCTCGACATCTGGTCGGTCATCCGCGCCCTCGAGACGCTGGCCGCCGTCGAACGATGACCGATACCGCCGTGACCATGACCGCCGTGCCCCTCCCGGGCACCGACCTGGCCGTGACCCCGCTCGTGCTGGGCGGCAACATGCTCGGCAGCCGGCTCGACGAGGACGCGTCGTTCGCCCTGCTCGACGCCTACGCCGAGTCGGGCGGCACCATGGTCGACACCGCGGCCGTCTACGCCGACTGGCTGCCCGTGGTGGAACGGGGCTGCAGCGAGCTGACGATCGGCCGCTGGCTGCGTACGCGCCCCGGCCCGGCCGTGATGGTGGCCACCAAGGGCGGCCACCCGGACCTCGCCCGGCCGCATGAGCCCCGACTCGACGAGGCGGCACTGCGTCAGGACGTCGGGCAGAGCCTGGACCGGCTCGGCCTGCCGGCGTTGGACCTGTGGCTCGCCCACCGCGACGACCCCCGCCTACCGGTGGCCGAGATCCTGGGGGTGTTCGAGGCGCTGCGCACCGACGGCCTGATGCGGTGGTACGGCGTGAGCAACTGGACCACCGAACGGGTGGCCGAAGCGGTGCGACTGCGAGATGCCGGCGCCGCGCCGGGCTTCGTCGCCACGCAGTCCGCCTTCGCGGCGGCAGTGCCCCGCGCCGACCGGATGCCCGCCGACCTGGTGGCCGCGGACGACGCGATGCTGACGCTGCACGCCACGAGTGGCCTTGCGCTGCTGGCCTACTCGGCGGCCGCCAAGGGATGGTTCGCCGGAGCAGCAGGGGCTGACGACGCCTACGACTCGGCGCCGAACCGGCACGTGCGCGAGGTGGTCCGGACCGTGGCGGCCGAGATCGGGGCTGAGCCGGCCCAGGTGGCGCTGGCCGCGCTGCTCGGCCTGGACGTGCCGCTGCGTCTCGTCGTCGGCTGCTCGTCGGTCGCGCGATGGCATCAGAGCCTGGCCGCGGTGGCCTTGCCCTTGTCCCCGGACCAGGTGCACCGGATCCATGTGGTCCTCCCGGTCGGGGTCACATCGTCGGCGCCGGACCGTGGGTACGCCGCTCGACCAGTGACACGGGGATCCTGAGGGTCACCGGCGCGACCGGCTCTCCTGCGAGCTGCCGGGTCAGCAGGTCGACCGACATCCGCGCCAGGGCGTCGAGGTCGCAACGAACCGTCGTCAGGCCGACGAGGGGCCATCCGGCCATCGGGATGTCGTCGAACCCGATGACGGTCAGGTCGTCCGGCACGCGGAGCCGTGCGGCTCGGGCCGCCGACAGGATCCCCAGGCCGATGACGTCGTTCGCCGCCACGATCGCGGTCGGGCGCTCGGGCCGGCCGAGCAGCCAGGCGGCCGCGGCCATCGCCGCGTCGTGGTCGAACGCACTCCGCCGCACCATCACTCGCGGCAGGGACAACCCGTGCCGGCGCAGGCCGGTGCGCAGCGAGAGGGCCCGCTCGCGCCCGGTTGACGTGTCGGTGGGCCCGTGCACCGCGGCCACGCGCCGGTGTCCCAACCGGGCCAGCAGGTCGGCCACCTGGGCCACCCCACCGGCGTTGTCGACCGTGCAGGCGGGGGACTCCGGGACGTCGAGGACCCGGTTGACGAGGACGTGAGGGATCCCTCGCTCGGTGAGGTCGCGCGGGAGCGTGGACCGCCGCCGCGTCGTCGTGAGGATCACCCCGTCGTAGGAGCCATCGGCCAGGACCTCGAGACCGACCCGCCGGTCAGCCTCGCCCCCGGTGTCGGTGACGAGGACCATCTGCAGGTCGCGCTCGGCGAGGTGCCGGCGGATCGGTTCGACGAGCTGCGGGTAGTAGGGGTTCGTCAGCGCGTCGGAGACGACGGCGACCCGGCGCGTACGGGCGTTCGAGAGCGACCGGGCGTTGTCGCTCGGGATGTACGCGAGCTGTGCCGCTGCTCGCAGAACCCGGTCGCGGGTCACCGGGGCCGTACCCGGAAGGTTGCGCAGGGCGCGGGACACGGTGGCCTGAGTCACCCCGGCGAGCCGGGCGACGTCGTGGCCGGTGACCCGCTTGGTCATCGACTGCCCTCCCGCCTGGTGCCACATCCCTTGACGTGTATACGTATACAGCCCAGCATGGGGCACGACCGTTCGACCGTCAACGCAGCGCCGCTGCGTCGTCCCCAGGGAGACTCGATGCCCGACTACCTCAAGGCCGTTACCCAGACCGACCAGGACCGTGAACGGAACGCCGGTGTGCAGGCGACCGTGTCCGAGGTGATCGCCGACGTGCGCGCGCGCGGCGACGATGCAGTCCGCGAGTACTCCGAGAAGTTCGACAGGTGGTCGCCGGAGTCGTTCCTGCTCAGCGGGGAGCAGATCGAGCAGATCGTGGCCACGGTGCCGCAGCAGGCGGTCGACGACATCAGGACCGTCCAGGCGCGGGTCCGCGACTTCGCCCAGCGGCAACGCGACTCCCTGCTGGACTTCGAGGCGGAGACGGAGCCGGGGGTCTTCCTCGGCCAGAAGAACATCCCCGTCTCCGCTGCCGGCGCCTACGTGCCCGGGGGACGGTACCCGTTGGTCGCCTCCGCCCACATGACCGTCGTCACCGCGAAGGTCGCGGGGGTGGCGAGCGTGCGCGCCTGCACGCCGCCGATCCGCGGCGAGATCCCGGCCGCGACCGTGGCCGCGCTGCACCTCGCCGGCGCGGACGAGATCTTCCTCCTCGGTGGTACGCAGGCCGTCGCCGCGATGTCCCTCGGCACCGAGACCATCGGCAAGGTCGACCTCCTGGCCGGGCCCGGCAACGCCTACGTGGCGGAGGCGAAGCGCCAGCTGTTCGGTGAGGTCGGGATCGACCTGCTGGCCGGCCCGACCGAGATCCTCGTCATCGCCGACGGGAAGGCCGACCCCTTCGTGGTGGCGGTCGACCTGCTCAGCCAGGCGGAACACGGCCCCGACTCACCGGCGGTGCTCATCACCGACTCGCGCGAGCTCGGCCTCCGGGTCATCGAGCTCATCGAGAAGATCCTCCCCGACATGCCGACGCGTGACTTCGCCGAGCCGGCGTGGCGAGACCCCGGTGAGGTCGCCGTCGTCGACGACCTGGCCGCCGCATACCGGCTGGCCGACCAGTACGCGTCGGAGCACGTCCAGGTGCTCACGGAGAACCCGCGTGAGGCGCTCGACGTCATGCGCAACTACGGGGCGCTCTTCCTGGGTGAGGGCACGTGTGTCTCCTACGGCGACAAGGTGATCGGGACCAACCACACGCTGCCGACGCGCGGCGCCGCCAACTACACCGGCGGTCTGTGGGTCGGCAAGTACCTCAAGACGGTGACCTACCAGGAGGTGCGCAGCCAGGCAGCCAGCGCCGAGCTGGGGCGGCTGTGTGGGCGCGCGGCTCGGGTGGAGCTGTTCGAGGGTCACGCCCGCTCGGGTGACGTCCGCGCCTGGAAGTACGCCGGCGACCCTCTCGACTGGGCACCCTCCGGCGTATGAGTGTCGCTGCTGCCCCTGGCGAAAACGCCGTCAGGGGCCGGACCGCCCTGGTCACCGGCGCCGGCAACGGCCTGGGCCGCGCCATGGCGATGGCCCTGGCCGCGCACGGCGCCCACGTGATCCTCGTCGGTCGCACCCTTGAGCGGCTGTCGGCCGTGGCGGACGAGATCGACGCACCGGCGCGGGTCGCCGTCTGCGACACCTCGAGCGCCGAGCAGGTCGCGGCGCTGGGGCGCGAGCTGTCGGACGCCGAGGTCTCGATCCTCGTCAACAACGCCGGGATCGCGGGGCCGGTGGCCCCGTTGACCGATATCGAGGTCGACGAGTGGGACGAGGTCTTCGCCGTCAACGTGCGCGGCGTCTTCCTCATGTGCCGTCAGTTCCTCCCCGGGATGACGGCGCGAGGCCGCGGCGACATCGTCAACGTCGCCTCGGTGAGCGGAAAGCGGCCGCTCGCCCGGCGCACGCCCTACACCGCCTCGAAGATGGCGGTGATCGGCCTGACCACCACCTTGGCCCACGAGGTCGGCCCGGCCGGGGTCATGGTCAACACGCTGTCACCCGGCCCGGTCGACGGTCCGCGGATGCAGCGCAACTTCGCGCTCGAGGCCGCCCGGTCGGGGATCAGCGTCGCAGCGGCCGAGGAGGAGTTCGTGGGCCGGTCGGCGCTGCGGCGGATGGTCACCGAGGCCGAGGTCGGCGCCGCTCTCATCGCCATGCTGCACATGCCGGGACTCTGCGGTGCCGACATCGACCTCTCGGCCGGCATGGTGGCCCGCTGAGCAGGCCGGTGCCCGGTCAGGCCGGCGACGGTGCCGGCGCACAGGTCAGGGAACGGCTGATCGCATCGAGGTAGTCGACGGTGAAGTGCATGAGGCGCTCGACCGACCCGACCGTGAAGTACTCGTCCGGGGCGTGAGCGCGGTCGCCGTGCCCGAGGCCGGCCACGCTGAAGGGCATCACCCGGCCCAGGGCCGTGAACAGCGCACCCGGACAGCAGTTGTTGGCGAGCGGCCAGATGGCGGTCGGCACGGCCTGCCGGTCGGCCGCGGCGATGGCCGCCGTGAGGAGGGTGTCGTCCTCGAACGGCAGCGGCGGTGAGCCGGGGTAGCCACGGGCGTTCTCGAGGACCACGTGGGAGAACCCCCGGCGGTCGAGGTGGGTGCGAAGCGCAGCGCAGAACTCGTCGGGGGTCAGCCCGGGCGGGAAGCGGAAGTCGAGCCGCGCGCTCGCCTCCCCCGGCATCATCGTGTAGAACGTCGGCCCCTGGTAGCCGCCGACGATACCCTGCACGTTGACCGTGACGCCGGTCATGTAGTACTCGACGTGGTCGCCGATCGCCTTGCCCGCCAACGGCTTCGCCACG
>JBDSYO010000054.1:0-5403 GCA_039925625.1 Lapillicoccus sp.
CGTCGACCGTGACCCGTCCGACGGAGGGGTCGCGTAGCCGGGCCACGAGGCCGGCCAGCGTGGACTTGCCCGACCCGGTCTCGCCGACCAGGGCGAGGGAGGCGCCGGCCGGGACGACCAGGTCGACATCGGTGAGGGCGTCGCGGTCGGCGTCGGGGTATCGGTAGCTCACGCCCTCCAGCCGCACCTCGCCGCGGACGGCGTCGTGGTCGACCGCGACCGGGTGCTCCGGGGCGCGGACCTCGGTCACGAGGTCGAGGTAGCCGAAGATCCGGCTGAACAGCGCCATCGAGCTGACGAGCGAGACGCCGACGTCGAGCAGGCCCATCATCGGCCGGAAGATCCCCGACTGCAGCGCGGTGAAGGCGACCAGCGTGCCGATCGTCATCCCGCCGGACGTCGCCGGGAACCCCGCGGCGAGGTAGATCAGGGCCGGGATGGCCGCGAACACGATGCTCATCGTGGCCATCCGCCAGCGCCCGGCCAGCTGCGACTGCACCTCGAGGTCGACCAGCTCGCGCGAGGTCGCCGCGAACCGGGCGGCCGCGGCGTCGCTCGCGCCGAGGGTCTTGGTGAGCTGGACGCCGCTGACCGACAGGCCTTCGTCAACCTGGATGAGCATGTCGGCCATCCGACGCTGCTGGCGGGCGGTGACCTCGCGGCGGAGGAGGGCGACCCGGCGGGTCAGCCACACGGCCGGCGGGATGACGACGAGGGAGAGCAGCGAGAGGCGCCAGGACAGCGCGAGCATGGCCAGCGCGGTGCCGACGGTGGTGGTGACGTTCGACGCGACGGAGGTGGCGGTCGAGGTGACGACCGACTGCATCCCGGCCACGTCGTTGGTGAGCCGCGACTGGATCTCGCCCCCACGCGTACGCGTGAAGAAGGCGAGCGACTGGCGCTGGAGGTGGGTGAAGACGTCGGTGCGCAGGCCGTGCATGACCTCCTGCCCGACCGTGGTGGACAGCCAGGTCTGGGCGACGCCGAGAGCCGCGGTGACGACGGTGACCGCGAGCATGCCGCCCACGGCGAGGAGCAGGAGCCGCACGTCGGTGCGGGGGAGGGCGTCGTCGATGACGATCCGCAGGAGGAACGGGGTGGCGAGCGCGACCACCGACGAGGCGACGATGAGGGCCATGACGGTGGCGACGAGGCCGCGGAAGGGCGCGAAGAGCGCGCCGACCCGGCGCCAGCTGACGGGGGACTCGGCGAGCTGCGCGCGGTCCCGGGGGTCGACGCGGCGGGGGCCTCGGGAGGAGGAGGAGGAGGGGGCTGGCATGGGCATCGGACCTGTCGTCGGGGAAGTTAAGGAGGTAACCTCACTATGAGGCTACGTCGGTAACGCTACCCTGGCGCGGTGCATTCCCTGCCTCCCGGTGACCCCGAGCCCTCCCTCGCCGACCTCGTCACCGGGGCGGCCCGTCGGCTGCGGCGGGTGTGGCGCGACGGGCTGGCTCCCTGGGACCTCTCCCCGCACCAGGGCCGCGCCCTGCTCGTCGTCGCCCTGCGCCCCGGCCTCCGGCTCTCCGACCTGGCCGACCGTCTGCGGATCGCCCCGCGCTCGGCGACCGAGGTGGTCGACGGGCTGGTCGAGCGAGGGTTGGCCACCCGCGTCCCCGACCCCAGCGACCGGCGGGCGGTGCTCGTGGAGCTGACCGCGGCGGGCCACCGGACGGTGTCCGACATCCGGCGCTCGCAGGGCGATGCGGCCGACCAGACCTTCGGCTCGCTGTCCGACGCCGACCGCGCCCACCTGCGCCGCATCCTCGGTGGCATCGTTGCCGGGGAGCCGCCCCGGGAGTGACGCTCAGCCGTTGGTGGTCGCGAGGGTTCCGGTCCCGTAGGTTGTCGTCATGGAGCCGGTCTACTCGGGCGTCATCGCGGCGGCGCGTGGCGTGTTCGCCGCCCAAGGGCTGCGCTTCACCATCTCCGGCGTGGAGCACGTCCCGCGCACCGGTGGTGCGGTCATGGTCGTCAACCACACCGGCTACATGGACTTCACCTACGCGGGGTATGCCGCGTATCCGGCTCGGCGGTTCGTGCGCTTCATGGCCAAGGACAGCGTGTTCACGCACCGGGTGAGCGGGCCGCTCATGCGGGGGATGAAGCACATCCCCGTCGACCGCTCCGCGGGGGCGTCGTCCTACGCGCAGGCGGTGCGCAACCTGCGCGACGGCGAGATCGTCGGCGTCTTCCCCGAGGCCACCATCTCGCGCTCGTTCGAGCTCAAGGCGTTCAAGAACGGCGCCGCGCGGATGGCGCAGGAGGCCGGCGTCCCCGTGCTTCCCGTCGTCATCTGGGGCTCGCAGCGGGTGTGGACCAAGGGCCACCCCAAACGGCTCGGCCGCACCAACGTGCCGATCAGCATCGCGGTCGGCGAGCTGATCCCCGTCGCGCCCGGCGAGAGCGTCGACGAGGCCACCGCGAAGGTCCACGCCGTCATGACCCGGATGCTGCACACCCTCCAGGAGTCCTACGAGCCCCTGAACGGCGCTGAGCTGGCGTTCCAGCCCGCCCGCCTCGGCGGCACCGCGCCCACCCTCGAGGCGGCCAACGACCTCGACGACGAGGAGCGCCGCGCCGCCATCCGCAAGGCGAGCGCCGCCCGCAAGGCCGAACGCGCCGCTGCCGCCGCCGCCGAGGAGCAGCACCCGAGCTGAGCGGGCGGCACGGCCTCCCCCCTCCCCGGTAGCCTGCGCGCCATGCCCGGCCGACGCGTACCCGAAGGTCCGGCGCCGGCTCCGGCCGTGCAGAAGCTGCGGCTGCGCTACGCCAAGCGGGGGCGCCTGCGGTTCTCCTCCACCCGCGACTTCCAGCGGGCCCTCGAACGGGCGCTGCGCCGGGCCGACGTACCCATGGCGTTCAGCGCCGGCTTCCACCCGCACCCTCGGATCTCCTACGCCAACGCGGCCCCCACGGGCACGGCCAGCGAGGCCGAGTACGTCGAGATCAGCGTCGTCCAGCGGGTCGACCCCGACGCCGTCCGTGCTGCCCTCGACGAGGCGCTGCCGGAGGGGCTCGACGTCCTCGAGGTCGTCGAGGCGGGACCGGGCTCGCTGGCCGACCGGCTGCAGGCCAGCGACTGGGTCGTGGCCTTCCGCGACCTCGACACCGCCACGGTGCAGACGGCCGTCGACGTCCTGCTCGCGCTCGAGCACGCCGAGGTCACGCGCACCTTCAAGGCGGGGCCGCGCACCTTCGACGTCCGGCCCGCCATCGTGGCCATCACCGTGAGTGACGGGGAGGCCGTGGCGCGCCGGCTGCCGGGTGCGATGCCCGGTGGCGAGGCGGGGTGTGCGACAATGCGGATGGTCGTACGGCACACCACACCGGCCGTACGCCCCGACGACATTCTGACCGCGCTGCGTGCAGTCGCCCATCTGGTGCCGCCGTCCTCACCACTGGTGACGCGGCTGGCGCAGGGTCCGCTGATGGACGCAGAGGCGGCGGTGGCTGATCCACTGGCCACCGACGAGAAGGCCGGCGGCAGCTGAGCCGGTGCCGCGCAGTGCGCGAGCCGACGCAGATGTAGCACGACGACTTCCGTCCCACCGCGCCGCGGTGACGACGACGCAGACACCGCACACGAGAGATGGGCCCGGCAGGGCCGGTGTGGCGCCTCCCGTGGAGACGGAGAGGAACGCCCATGGCTTCCGAGGACACCCCCACCAGCACCGGCACCGACCAAGGCACCGGCGAGGGCACCAGCGCACCCACGGATGGCCCGCCCGAGCAGCCCGTCGCCAAGAAGGCCGCCCGCAAGCGCGCCCCGCGCAAGGCCACGGCCGCCGTCGCGGCCCCCGAGCCGTCCGGTACGCCTGACACCGCAGAGCTGCCGACCGCAGAGTCCGCGCCCGCCTCGGCTCCGGTCGGGACGGACGGGCCGCCGGCGCCGCGCAAGCGGGCCACCCGCAGCCGCAAGAGCGCGGCGCCCACCACGGCCGTCGACGAGGCGACCGCCACCGGGCCCACCGGGACGACCGTGCCGACCGGGGCGGCCGTGCCGACCGGGGCGACTGAGGCCACCGAGCCGACCGAGGCCACCCCCGCCACCAAGGCCCCTGACGCCACCGAGGCCCGGCCGGTCCGGGCCAAGAAGGCCGCCACCAAGCGCGCCGCGAAGACCACCACCCGCAGCCGTCGGGCGACGAGCGCGGTCGAGACCCCCGCCCCGGCCGACCCCTCGCTCGTCGACGAGGACGTCCTGGGCGTCGACGCCCAAGCGGCGTCCACCCCGGTCGTCGAGACGGGCATCGCATCGCTCCCCGCGCCGGACGTCACCGCTGAGGACGATACCGACGAGGCCGACGAGGCCGACGAGACCGACGAGACCGAGCGGGCCGACGAGGAGGTCGCCGAGCACGCGGACCACGGGGACGCCAACGACACCGACGAGGCCGAATCCGACGAGCACGTCGGCGCCGAGGAGCATGTCGCGGTCAACGGCTTCGCGCTCAACGGTTTCGCCGTCAACGGGCACGGGACCAACGGCTACGACACCGTCGGCAACGGGCACGACGAGGCCGAGCGCCTGGTCTCGCTGGTCGCCAACGGCGAGCCGCTGAACCACGAGCTGGTCGGGGTATCGGCGCAGGACGTCGGCGAGCCCGCCCACGAGCAGGTGCTGACCTCCCGTGGGGCTGGCAGCCTCGTCTCGCTGGCCGTCGCGCCGTCGCTGCGCAGCGCGCTGGACCGTGGCACCGCGGCCCCGAAGTCCGAAGAGGACGACGGGCTGACGCCGATCTTCCGATCGCTGCAGTCCAACTGGCTCAGCTCCACGGGGAGTGACGCGCCGTGGTCGAGCTCCGAGGTGGACGCCGGCTGGGATGCCGCCGACCGCGTCGAGGCGACGCCGCCCACCCGTCGTACCGAGACGGGGCTGCCGATGCGCCGTCCCGGCAACCGCCTCATCCCCGGTGGTCTCTCGCCCGTGGCGGCGCCGACCGTCCGGGACCCCGAGGCCATCCGCGCCCGCCTGGCCGCCCACGCGGCCGGCGTCTCCCGCGGCCGCACCGCGGCCGTGCACCCCACCGAGCCCACTACCGAGGAAGCAGGCCAGGCATGACTGAGAGCCTTCGTTTCGGCGCCCAGACCGCGAGCGACGACCGCGAGCTCGACTGGGTCGTCACCAAGTTCGTCGACGACGCCCCCGGGGCGGCTCACGCCGTGCTGGTGTCGGCCGACGGCCTGCTGATGGCCGTCAGCGCCCGACTCCCCGCCGACCGCGCCGAGCAGGTCGCGGCGGTCGCGTCGGGCCTGGCCAGCCTCGCCTTCGGGGCGGCCCGCCTCTTCGAGGGCGGCGCCGTGATGCAGACCGTCGTCGAGATGGAGAAGGGTTACCTCCTCCTGATGAGCGTCGGCGACGGGTCGCACCTCGCCGTCCTCACGCAGGACTCCGCCGAC
>JBDSYO010000055.1:0-10194 GCA_039925625.1 Lapillicoccus sp.
GCGCGAGCACGTCCTGCATACGCCGTCGTCGGTGGCCCGCCGCCAGCAGACCTTCGGCTACACGCAGGAGGAGCTGCGCATCCTGCTCACCCCGATGGCGCGCACCGGGGGGGAGGCCCTCGGCTCGATGGGCACCGACAGCCCCATCGCCGTGCTCTCCAGCCGGCCGCGGCTGCTCTTCGACTACTTCACCCAGCTGTTCGCCCAGGTGACGAACCCGCCGCTCGACGCGATCCGCGAGGAGCTCGTCACGAGCCTCGGCATGACCATCGGGCCCGAGGGCAACGCGCTCGAGGCGTCGCCGGCGCACGCCCGCCAGCTGGTGCTGCCGTTCCCCGTCATCGACAACGACCAGCTCTCGAAGATCGTC
Organism: Lapillicoccus sp.; assembly: GCA_039925625.1. Lineage (GTDB taxonomy): Bacteria > Actinomycetota > Actinomycetes > Actinomycetales > Dermatophilaceae > Lapillicoccus. The sequence continues at coordinate 371 of JBDSYO010000055.1, forward strand.
CACATCAACGCCGACGGCGACCTCCCCGGCTACGCGACGTTCGTCGTGCGGGGCCTCTACGAGGTCAACGGCGGGGCCGACGCGATGCACGCGCGCCTCGAGGAGATCTTCGTCGAGGTCTCCGAGGCGATCCGCGGCGGGGCGCGGTTCGTCGTCCTGTCCGACCGCGACTCCGGGCGCGACCTCGCGCCGATCCCCTCGCTGCTGCTCACCTCGGCGGTGCACCACCACCTCATCCGCGAGAAGACGCGCACCCAGGTCGGGCTGCTCGTCGAGGCCGGCGACGTGCGCGAGGTGCACCACGTCGCGCTCCTCGTCGGCTACGGCGCCGCCGCGGTCAACCCCTACCTCGCTATGGAGTCGGTCGAGGACCTCATCCGCTCCGGCACGATCACCGGCGTCGCTGCGGAGAAGGCGGTCGCCAACCTCATCAAGGCGCTCGGCAAGGGGGTGCTCAAGGTGATGTCGAAGATGGGCATCTCGACCGTCGCGTCCTACCACGGCGCCCAGGTGTTCGAGGCGATCGGCCTCTCACAGACCATGGTCGAGCGCTACTTCACGGGCACCGTGACCCAGCTCGGCGGCGTCGACCTCGACGTCATCGCCGAGGAGGTCGCCGCCCGGCACGCCGTCGCCTACCCCCCGGAGGGCATCCACCCGGCCCACCGCAAGCTCTGGGTCGGCGGCGAGTACCAGTGGCGCCGCGAGGGCGAGCCGCACCTGTTCGACCCCGACACCGTGTTCCGCCTCCAGCACGCCACGCGGCAGCGGCGCTACGACATCTTCAAGCAGTACACGGCGAGGGTCGACGAGCAGTCCGAGCGGCTGATGACGCTGCGCGGCCTGTTCGAGTTCGCGCCCGGCGACGAGACGGGCCGGCCCGCGATCTCGGTCGACGAGGTCGAGCCGGTCAGCGCGATCGTCAGGCGGTTCAGCACCGGAGCGATGAGCTACGGCTCGATCAGCCTCGAGGCCCACCAGACGCTCGCCATCGCCATGAACCGGATCGGCGGGAAGTCCAACACCGGTGAGGGTGGCGAGGACGAGGAGCGCCTCCTCGACCCCGCACGCCGGTCGGCGATCAAGCAGGTCGCCTCCGGTCGGTTCGGGGTGACGAGCCTCTACCTCACCCAGTCCGACGACATCCAGATCAAGATGGCGCAGGGAGCGAAGCCGGGCGAGGGTGGCCAGCTGCCGGGCAACAAGGTCTACCCCTGGATCGCCAAGACGCGGTTCTCGACCCCTGGGGTCGGCCTGATCTCACCGCCCCCGCACCACGACATCTACTCGATCGAGGACCTGGCGCAGCTCATCCACGACCTCAAGAACGCCAACCCCTCGGCGCGGATCCACGTCAAGCTCGTCTCCGAGGTGGGCGTCGGCACGGTCGCCGCGGGCGTCTCCAAGGCGCACGCCGACGTCGTGCTCGTGTCCGGACACGACGGCGGCACCGGCGCCTCGCCGCTGACCTCCCTGAAGCACGCCGGCGCTCCGTGGGAGCTCGGTCTCGCCGAGACGCAGCAGACGCTGCGGCTCAACGGGCTGCGCGACCGGATCGTCGTTCAGACCGACGGCCAGCTGAAGACCGGTCGCGACGTCGTCATCGCGGCGCTGCTCGGCGCCGAGGAGTTCGGCTTCGCCACCGCGCCGCTCGTCGTCTCGGGCTGCATCATGATGCGCGTCTGCCACCTCGACACCTGTCCGGTGGGCGTCGCGACGCAGAACCCCGAGCTGCGCGCCCGGTTCTCGGGCAAACCGGAGTTCGTCGAGACCTTCTTCGAGTACATCGCTGAGGAGGTGCGCGAGCAGCTGGCCACCCTGGGCTTCCGCAGCATCGCCGAGGCCATCGGCCACGTCGACTCGCTGCACACCGACCGCGCCGTCGAGCACTGGAAGGCCGCGGGTCTCGACCTCAGCCCCGTGCTCACGGTCGTCGAGGACCCGACCGGCGGGACGGCGTACCAGAGCGTCGGCCAGGACCACGGCCTGGAGAAGGCCCTCGACCACCAGCTCATCGCGCTGGCGCGACCCGCCCTCGACGAGGGGGAGCGCGTGCGCGCCACCGTCGCCGTCCGCAACGTCAACCGCACCGTGGGCACGATGCTCGGCCACGAGGTGACCAAGGTGTCGCCGCACGGCCTGCCCGACGGCACCATCGAGCTCACCCTCACCGGGTCGAGCGGCCAGTCGTTCGGCGCCTTCGTGCCGGCCGGGGTCACCCTCGTCCTCCAGGGCGACGCCAACGACTACGTCGGTAAGGGGCTGTCGGGTGGTCGCATCGTCGTCCGCCCCGACCGCAGCTCGCCCCTCACCGCGGAGCACAACGTCATCGCGGGCAACGTCGTGGCCTACGGCGCCACGACGGGTGAGCTCTTCCTGCGCGGACAGGCCGGCGAGCGGTTCTGCGTCCGCAACTCCGGGGCCACGGCGGTCGTGGAGGGCGTGGGCGACCACGGGTGCGAGTACATGACGGGCGGCACCGTCGTGGTGCTCGGCCCCACGGGTCGCAACTTCGCGGCGGGGATGTCGGGGGGCGTGGCCTACGTGCTCGACCTGCGGCCGGAGCTCGTCAACTCCGACCTGGTCGACCTGATGCCGTTGCGGGACATCGACGCCGAGGCCCTCAAGGGCCTGCTCGAGTCGCACCGCGCGTGGACCGACTCCCCGGTCGCCGAAAGGCTGCTGGAGGCCTGGGACCAGAACCGTGAACGGTTCACCCTCATCCTCCCGCGCGACTACCAACGCGTCCTCGACGTGCGCGAGAAGGCCGAGGCCGAGGGCCTCGACCTCGACGGCGCCGAGGTCTGGGACCGAATCATGGAGGCATCCCGTGGCTGACCCCCAAGGCTTTCTCAAGGTCCGGGAGCGGGAGCTCCCGACCCGGCGCCCCGTGCCCGTACGCATCCGCGACTGGCGCGAGGTCTACCAGGAGCAGGAGCTCGGCCAGCTGCAGCGGCAGGCCGGACGGTGCATGGACTGTGGGATCCCCTTCTGTCACAACGGTTGTCCGCTCGGCAACCTCATCCCCGAATGGAACGACCTGGCCTGGCGCGGGGACTGGGCCGAGGCCATCGAGCGCCTGCACGCCACCAACAACTTCCCGGAGTTCACGGGCCGGCTCTGCCCCGCGCCCTGCGAGACCGCGTGCGTCCTCGGGATCAACCAGCCCGCCGTCACCATCAAGCAGGTCGAGGTCACGACGATCGAGCAGGCCTTCGACGCGGGACGGGTCACCCCGCAGCCGCCGGAGCGCCTGTCCGGCAAGACCGTCGCCGTCGTCGGCTCGGGTCCCGCCGGCCTGGCCGCCGCGCAGCAGCTGACCCGCGCCGGGCATACGGTCGCCGTCTACGAGCGGGCCGACAAGCCCGGCGGCCTGCTGCGCTACGGCATCCCCGAGTTCAAGATGGAGAAGTCGGTCCTCGACCGCCGGATCGCCCAGATGGAGGCCGAGGGCACCCGGTTCCGCAGCGGCGTCGACGTGGGGGCGGAGATCACCGGGCAGCAGCTCGTCGACCGCTACGACGCGGTGGTGCTCGCGGTCGGGTCGACCGTGGCCCGCGACCTGAAGGTGCCAGGGCGCGAGCTCACCGGCATCCACCAGGCGATGGAGTACCTCCCGCCCGCGACCCGGGTCGCCCTCGGGGAGCGCGTCGAGGGACAGATCCTGGCCACCGGCAAGGACGTCGTCATCATCGGCGGCGGCGACACCGGGGCCGACTGCCTGGGTACCGCGCACCGCCAGGGTGCGCGGTCGGTCACCCAGATCGAGATCATGCCCCGCCCGGCGGACGAGCGGCCGGCCAGCCAGCCGTGGCCCACCTACCCGATGACGTACCGCGTCTCGAGTGCGCACGAGGAGGGTGGCGAGCGGGTCTTCGCCATCAACACCGACCGGTTCCTCGGCGACGACGACGGAGGCGTGCGGGCCCTGCAGCTGGTCGAGGTGGAGATGCGCGACGGCCGGTTCGAGCCGGTGGAGGGGAGCGCGCACGAGCTGCCCGCCCAGCTCGTCCTGCTCGCCATGGGCTTCGTCGGGCCGGAGCAGCCGGGCGTCGTCGAGCAGCTCGCCGTCGACCTCGATGAGCGAGCGAACGTCAAGCGCGACAAGCACTTCATGACGTCGGTGCCCGGCGTGTTCGTCGCGGGTGACGCCGGCCGCGGGCAGTCGCTCATCGTCTGGGCCATCGCCGAGGGTCGCGCCGCGGCCAACGGCGTCGACCACTACCTGACGGGCCACAGCCAGCTCCCGCGGCCCATCAACCCCACCGACCGCCCACTGATGGCGTGACGGTCCTCGCCGCCGGCTCAGGGGTTGGGACGCGGCGCGGGCCGTAGCCGGGCTACGGCCGGGTAACTCGTAAGGTCTGAGGTATGCGCCGCGCGAAGATCGTCTGCACGCTGGGTCCGGCGACGTCCACCCCCGAGCAGATCCGCGACCTCGTCGTCGCCGGGATGGACATCGCCCGGCTGAACCTCTCCCACGGTGAGTACGCCGTCCACGAAGGCGTCTACCGGGCCGTCCGCGCCGCCAGCGACGAGACGGGCCGCGCGGTGGGCGTGCTCGTCGACCTGCAGGGCCCGAAGATCCGCACCGGCCGGTTCGCCGCGGGCCCGGTCACGCTGGTCAAGGGTGACCGGTTCACGATCACCACCGACGACGTCCTCGGTGACCGCGAGCGGGTGGGCACGACCTACAAGGGGATGCCGGGCGACGTCAAGGCGGGCGACCTGCTGCTCGTCGACGACGGCAAGGTCTGCCTCCGGGCCGTCGAGGTCACGGCCACCGACATCGTCACCGAGACGGTCGAGGGCGGCGTCATCTCCAACAACAAGGGGATCAACCTCCCCGGCGTCGCGGTCAGCGTCCCGGCCATGTCGGAGAAGGACATCGACGACCTGCGCTGGGGCCTGCGGCTGGGCGCCGACCTCATCGCCCTCTCCTTCGTGCGCTCCGCGGCCGACCTGCAGGACGTGCACCGGATCATGGACGAGGAGGGCATCCGGCGGCCGGTCATCGCCAAGATCGAGAAGCCGCAGGCGGTCGACAACCTCGAGGAGATCATCAACGCCTTCGACGGCGTCATGGTGGCCCGCGGCGACCTCGGTGTCGAGCTGCCGCTCGAGGACGTCCCGCTCGTGCAGAAGCGCGCCGTCGACATCGCCCGCCAGCAGGCGAAGCCCGTCATCGTCGCCACCCAGGTGCTCGAGTCGATGATCGAGAACTCCCGCCCCACCCGGGCCGAGGCCAGCGACTGTGCCAACGCGGTCCTCGACGGTGCCGACGCGATCATGCTGTCGGGGGAGACGAGCGTGGGCGCCTGGCCTACGCAGGCCGTGCGCACCATGGCCCGCATCATCGAGACCACCGAGGACCACGGCCTCGAGCGCATCCACCCGCTCGGCACGCGGCCCCACACCACCGGTGGTGCGGTGACCTGGGCCGCCTGCGAGATCGGCGAGCTGCTCGGCGTGAAGTACCTCGTGACGTTCACGCAGTCCGGCGACTCGGCGAAGCGGCTCTCCCGCATCCGGTCCAAGCTGCCGATGCTGGCCTTCACGCCGCTGCCGGAGACCCGCTCGCAGCTGGCCCTGGTGTGGGGGATCGAGACCTTCATCGTCCCGATGGCCCGGCACACGGACCAGATGGCGCTCGAGGTCGACAAGGAGCTGCTGTCGTCCGGCCGCTGCGAGGAGGGCGACCGCGTCATCATCGTCGCGGGGTCGCCCCCCGGCATCCCCGGCTCGACCAACGCGTTGCGCGTGCACCGGATCGGCGACGCGAAGAACCGCGTGGCCCCCGCCTACGAGGACCTCGCCGGCGTCTGAGGCCGTACGGCCGCTCGGTATGCTGGGAGCCACCCGCCGGGGTGGTGGAATGGCAGACACGGGGCACTCAAAATGCTCTGGCCGCAAGGCCGTGCGGGTTCGAGTCCCGCCCTCGGCACTCAGGTCGGCCGGACCGCCGCCGGCTCGCCGGCCAGCTGCGTGGCGTGTTCGGCGCGGTAGAGCATGCTGCGGGCGAGCACGTAGAGGAAGAGCGCGACCAGCACCCCGACGAAGCCGGGGAACGTCTGGTCGAGCAGGTGGAAGAACTGCACGACGAGCAGGTTGAGAGCCATGGCCAGCGTGAAGAGGCGGGTCGCCGTCACCCGCCGCCGGGCCACCCACAGGCCGAGGCCCACGAGCCCCAGGAGCAGGCAGACCAGGGCCGACAGGACGTAGACCACGGTGGCGACGGACGGGTCGTCGACGAGCACGACGAGGGCGCCCAGCAGGCCGGCCACCAGGAACCCGAGGATGAGGGCGATCCCGAGCTTCTGCACGACCCGGTTGCGGGGGATCCGGATGACTAGGCGCCGCGTGGCGGCATACCCGCCGCCGACCCGGCTCAGCGCCTCGGGCCGGGCTTCGAGCCGGTCGAACACCGGGAGCAGGTCGTCGCGGAGCGGGTGGCTGAGCGAGGTGCGCTCGAGCATCTGGCGACCCTGGCGCTCCTCGACGGGGTCGAGATGGTCGGCGGCGCCCTCCTGCACCATGGTCAGGGCGTTGACGACGAGCTCGCGGTCGGAGAACGGTCGGCGGCGCACGAGGAAGAGCACGGCGAGGTAGACCACGACGAGCAGGACGTAGATGATCGCGGCCACCGGCCGGAAGAAGTAGTCGTTGTCGCCGGTGAGGAACTTGCCGATCTCGTCGACGAACAGACCGAACCCCACCCCGGCCAGCACCGAGCCGACCATCCGCGAGCGCCGTCCGACGAAGAGCATGAGCACGAGCTGGGCCGCCAGCATGATGAGACCGCCGAACAGCACGTGCGCCACGTGCAGCCCTCCGGGCGAGCCGATCTGCGGAAACCCGGTGGCCTGAAGATAGATCCGCGTCACCGCGATGGTGACCACCGTGCACACGAGGAACAGCTCCACGCGGCTCGGACCGTCGGCGTCACGGATCGGTCCCCGCTGGCGCGGGTTGCCGTCCCTCACCATGAGACGGATGGTTCCACACCGATAGGCTTTCGTCATGAGCGAGAAGCCTGCGTCGGCGAAGCGACCCGCCCGTGCGGCGGCCGTCCCGGAGGAGGCTCCCGCCGCCGCTCCGGTGCCGACTCCGCCGCCCGCCCCCGCACCGGAGCCCGCCGCTCCCGAGCAGCCCGCACCGACCGGGCTCCGGATCGTCGTCGCCGAGGACGAGGCCCTGATCCGCCTCGACCTCGCCGAGATGCTGGCCGAGCTGGGCTACGACGTCGTCGGCCAGGCGAGCGACGGCGAGCAGGCCGTGGCCCTCGTCCGCGAGCACCGGCCCGACATCGTCATCATGGACGTCAAGATGCCTGTCCTCGACGGCATCAGCGCGGCAGAGGAGATCGGCAAGGAGCGCATCGCGCCGGTCATCATGCTGACCGCCTTCAGCCAGAAGGAGCTCGTCGAGCGGGCGCAGGACGCGGGTGTCATGGCCTACATCGTCAAACCGTTCACCCAGGCCGACCTCGCTCCCGCGGTCGACATCGCGACCTCGCGCTGGGCCGAGCTCAAGGCCCTCGAGGGGGAGATCGCCGACCTCGGCGAGCGCCTCGAGACGCGCAAGGCGGTCGACCGGGCCAAGGGCATCCTCATGCAGCGGCTCAAGCTCACCGAGGCCGACGCGTTCCGCTGGATCCAGAAGACGGCGATGGACCGCCGGCTCGGTATGCGTGAGGTCGCCGAGGCCGTCATCACGCAGATGCCCGCCACGAAGTAGCACCCACGACCCAGCGAGGACGAGCTGCGGTCGCTCGGCTCTCGGCCCTCCGCGGACGGATCGGCGTCTTGAGGACGGCTATCCAGCGTCACGGCGCTGATCGCTGCGCGCTGCGCGGATCCGTGCGCCGCGGTACCACCGCGCCGGTCCGAGGGCCGAGCGGGCTCAGCCGCGGAGGGCGGCCACCACGGCGGTGAGGATCGGGGCCACGAGCACGGCGGGCAGCATGTTCCCGACGGGGACGTCGCGCAGCCGTAGCAGGCGCAGCCCGATGCCGGCGAGCATCAGGCCTCCGGTGGCCGTCAGGGCGGCGATCGGGGCGTCCGGGAGCACCGAGCCCAGCAGCACTCCGAGCACTGTCAGCAGGCCCTGCACGACCGCGACGGACACCGCGGACATGAGCACCCCCACGCCGAACGTCGACGCGAAGGCGAGGGCGGCGAAGCCGTCGAGCACCGCCTTGAGCGTGAGCTGGTCGATGCCTCGGCCCAGGCCGTCGGAGAGGCTGCCGAGGATGGTCAGCGGGCCGACGCAGAACAGCAGCGACGCGGTGAGCCAGCCTTCGATGAACCGCTCCCGGGCCGCCCCGGCGTCGGCGGTCTGCCGCCCCCGGGTCAGCCGCGCCTGCAGGTGCCCGGCCAGCCCTTCGAGGCGCTCCTCGATCCTCAGCAGCGATCCGACGATGCTGCCGATGAGCAGGGAACCGAGCACGACGAGCACGGGCACCCCGGAGCCGACCGCCGCGACGAGCGCGGGGTCGGTCACCGAGACGCAGGAGAGGCCCGCGACGAGCAGGGTGACCAGGCCCAGGCAGTCGGTGACGACCGACCGGGTGCGCTCGGGCAGCCGGTGGCCGGCGGCCATGCCGAGCAGCGCCCCCACGACGACCGTGAGCACGTTGACCAGCGTCCCGAGACCGGGGAAGGCGGCGCGCACGGGCGTCACCCTACGTGCCGCGGCGCGCCCGCTCCCGGACCGTCGCGGGCGGTCCCCCAGCCGGGAGGCGAGTGACGCGAACGAACATTCCCGTCCTTTCGGTCATTCGCCGACCCCCCTCTTCCCGCTGCTCGCGGGCGGCCCTAGAGTCGGGTGGTCGGTCTCGCACCGACATGGTCGCCTATGGGGACGGCGGTCTTGCTTCGGTCATCGTCATCCCAGGAGGCTTGCGTGTCGCGTCCCCAGGTCATCGTGCGCCCCGTCGACGACCACCACCAGCAGGCGTTGGTCGACCTCTTCGTCGAAGGCCGGGTCGAGGCCGGGGGCAGCTCGGAAGCGGCCCTGCGCATCGCCTCAGCCGGTGGGCTGGCCAGCGTGCTGCGGCGGCCCGAGGTCACGGCGTTCGTGGCCTTCGTCGACCGCACCCCCGTGGGCTACCTCGTGCTGACCGACTCGCTGGCCGGTCCCTTCGCCGACTCGCCGTGCACGGCCATCGACCAGCTCTACGTCTCGGCCGCCTGGCGCCGGCACGGGGTCGCCCGCCAGCTCGTCGGGGCCGCGGCCTCGCACGCCGACCGGGTCGGGGCCGAGTCGATCGTCAGCAACGTGCCGTCCCAGGTGCGCGACGCCAACCGTTTCTTCGCCCGCCTCGGCTTCTCGCCGACCGTCGTGCGCCGCGTGACCACTCCCGCGGCCCTGCACCGGAAGCTCGCGGCGGCCACCGGAGGGTCGGTGCGCACCGGCCGCACCGGTCTGGAGGAGGTCCTCCAGCGGCGCCGTTCGGCTCGCTTCCGCGCCGTCCGCCAGGGCGCCACCGCGCATACCGCCGACGCCTGAGCACGCCGCCCGCTCACGACTGACGACGTGAGCTGGGTGTCGGAGGCGGGGCCTAGGGTTGACGACGTGGCACCCGCGAAGAACCGGCTCCTGCTCCTCGACGGTCACTCGCTGGCCTACCGCGCGTTCTACGCCCTTCCCGCCGAGAACTTCTCGACCAAGACCGGACAGAACACCAACGCGGTCTACGGCTTCACGTCGATGCTCATCAACATGCTCCGCGACGAGGAGCCGACCCATATCGCCGTCGCCTTCGACCTGTCCCGCCAGACCTTCCGGCTGGAGGAGTATGCGGAGTACAAGGCCGGCCGCAA
>JBDSYO010000056.1:0-9812 GCA_039925625.1 Lapillicoccus sp.
GCACGTGTGACGAGCTCGGCCGCCTCGCCTCGTGGGTCGCCGTCGAGGCCGCAGGCCCGGTTAGCCTCACCGTCTCGCTACGGCTGCGCGGGCTGGAGCACCCCTCGGTGGTCGCCGAACGGCTGCCCAAGGCGCTCATCCACCGCAACGTGCCGGGCGAGCCGGTGCACACGTTCCTGGAGGCGCTCGACCGCGCCTGGCGGTATGCCGCGCCTCAGGCCGGGTTCGGCGTGCGGCAGGGGTGGCTCACGACGTGCACCTCGCTCCGGGACGGAGGCTGGCCGGTGCTGGACGGGCCGCGGCGGTGGCGGCTCGGGGAGCTGACCGTCGCGTGGTCGGCCGTGGCGCCCACTCAGCGGGCGTAGTCGTCCTCGAGGCGCTCGATGTCGGCCTCGTCGAAGTGGCCGAAGGCGACCTCGAGCAGCCGGACCGGCTCGCTGCCGCTGTTGCCCATCCGGTGGGTCGACCCCACGGGCACCCACACGTTCTCGCCGCGCTCGGCCCGCCACTGCCGGTCGTCGACGGTGATGTCGATCGGCCCGTCGAGGATCTGCCACATCTCTCCGCGCTGCTCGTGACGCTGGAGCGACAGCCGGTGGCCGGGCTGCACGGTGATGACCTTGACGGTGACCGTCTGGTTGGCGGTGAGCTGCTGGAAGTCACCCCAAGGACGCTCGACCGAGACGATGTCGGCTACCGGGTTGCGGTCGCTCATGGGCGACAGTGTGCCCTAGGGCCGAGCCGCGGGCTCACCAGCGACCGTACGGCCCGTCCTGGGGCCGGCCCCGGCCACCCACCTGCCGCAGCGCCGGGCGGACGTCGGTGAGGTAGACCGCGGCGGCCACGAAGGCGACGATGCCGACGAGCCCGAGCACGTTGGTGAGCGTGATGACCCCGATGACGACGGCCACCGCGAGCACGACCAGCCAGAAGGTCTTGGTGCGCTTGCCCGCCGCCACGTAGGCGTCGGGCCGGTGCCGCAGCGCGTCGACGAGGGCGAAGACCTCACACCCCAGGGCGAGGACGCCGAGGACGAGCACGAGGGTGCTCTGCACGTTGGCGAGGGCGTTCATGATGGGGCTCCCGGGCTGTCGAGAAGGAGGGTCACCGGACCGTCGTTCACCAAGGAAACCGTCATGTCGGCCCCAAAGGTTCCCGTTTCGACGACGAGGTCGCGTTCGCGCAGCGCGGCGACGACGGCCTCGACGACCGGTTCGGCCTGCGGGCCCGGCGCGGCGGCGTTCCACGTCGGCCGGCGCCCCTTCCGGGCGTCGCCGTAGAGGGTGAACTGGCTGACCACGAGGACGGGTGCGCCGGCCTCGGCGACCGACTGCTCACCGCGCAGCAGCCGCAGGTCGGCGACCTTCCGGGCCAGCCACTGCACCTCGTCGGGTCCGTCGGTGTGCGTGACGCCCACGAGGACGACGAGGCCCGGACGGTCGAGCGCCCGACGACGACCCCGTCGACCGTCACCGATGCGGAGGTGACCCGCTGGACGACCGCGCGCACCGGCGTACCGGCTCAGATCCCAGTGGCGACGACGGCGCCCACCGGGTCACCGTGCCCGAGCACCGGGGCGTCCTCGAGCTCGGCCAGGGCGAGCGGGGCGTCGAGGCCGAGGCGGCGCAGGACGGCGGCGAGCACGACGGGCTTGGCCCGGGGGTTGCCGTCGGCGATCTTCACGGCGACCCCGCGCCCGTCACCGAGGCCCACGGCATACACCGACTCCGCCCCGTCCTTGGCGATGAGGCCAAAGGTGGCGCCGGCTTCCCGGACCAGGGCGGTGACCTGGCGGTGGGTGCCGCCGAGGTAGAGCGGCTCGGCCTTGACGGCCCCCGCGACCCGCGCCTCGGCGGAGCCGTCGGAACCCTGGGAGGCGGTGGCCAGCCGGCCGAACGCCCGGGCGAGGCCGGTCAGGGCGTACGCGTGGGCCGGGGCCCCGCAGCCGTCGACGGCGACCGCGGCGACCGGTTCACCCGTGAGCTCCGTGAGGACCTCCGTGATGTGCCGCTGCAGGGGATGGTCGGGGTCGCGGTAGGTGGCGCACTCCCAGCCGGCGGCGACACAGGTGGCGAGCATCGCGGCGTGCTTGCCGGAGCAGTTCTGCGCCAGGGCCGACGGCGACCGACCCGCACGCAGCCACGCGTCGTGCTCGGCCTCGTCGATAGGGAAGGCCGGGGTGTTCTGGAGGTCGGCCTCGGTCAGTCCGGCGCGGGCCAGGATGTCCGCCGCGCCCTGGAGGTGAAAGGGCTCGCCGGAGTGGCTGCTGCACGCGAGAGCCAAGAGGCGGTCGGGCAGGTCGAGGCCCGCTCGGACCATGGCCACGGCCTGGAGCGGCTTGTTGGCCGAGCGGGGGAACACCACTCCGGACGGCTCGCCGAGCGACCAGTCGACCGACCCGTCAGGGGCCGTGACGACAACGGTGCCGCGGTGGACGCTCTCCACGACGCCACCCCGCACGACGTGGGCGAGGACCGGCGCCTCGGTCAGAGCCGGGGAGACGGGCAGGCGTACGGCGTCGGACACGGCGGTCAGTGTGTCAGAGGGCCGGCGGGGGGACGCCTCGAGGCGCGGGCACGACCGTCACGCCCCGCGCACGACGTTCCGTGCGCGGGGCGTACCGATCGTGCCCGCGGGTCGATCTGAGAGCGGCGCTGCGGTCAGGCGCCGACCTTGGCGGCACTCGCCTTGGTGGCCTTGCGGGCGCGCGGGGCGGTCTTGCGCGCGGTCGTGGTGGCCGCCTTGGTGCGCGAGGTGCTGGCCGCGGCGCCCTTGCGGGCGGTGGTGCGGGCGCGCTTGGCCGAGGTGGCCGTCTTCTTGGCGCCCTCACCGGCGGCGTCGGCCACGGTGTCGGCCACGGTCTCGGCGCTGCGAGCGACGCCCTTGGCCTCACGGGACACGGCGTCGGCCGCGACGTCGGCGACGCGAGCCGCCTGGTGGCGGCCGGTCGTGATGGTCGCCTTGGCGGCGGCCTGGGTGCCGCCCACCGCCTTGCGGACGGTGGTGACGGCGCCCCGGCCGGCGACGACGGTCTGGTCGACCTGCGCCACGAGGTCCTGGGTCGCCTTCTGGCGGCGGATCCGCTTGACGAGGTCCTCGCCGCGGGCGGCGAGCTCCTCGTACTGGGCCTGGGCCAGGCCCGCGAGCTCGAGGGTGCGGTTGAGAGCGACTGCCGGGGCGTCCTGGACCGACTTCTGCACGGTCTTGGGCGACACGGAGGTCACGATGGACCGGCGGGCGGCGACGGCGGTGGACCGGGCCTCGCGCAGCTTCTCGGCGGCGAGGTCGGTCACGCCGACGGCGGCGTAGACGGGGGTGGCGTCGGTCACGGTCTTCTTGAGGTCGGCAACGATAGCCATGTCAGTTCTCCTTGTGGTCGTGCTGCGGATGCGTCGCGGCGCTGCGCGCAGGGGTCTTCGGTGCGGTCTTGGGGGGTTTCGGGGCCCCGGGTGCCTTGGGTGCCTTGGGGGCCTTCGCCGCCGTCGGAGCCTCGGTGGTCGGGGCCGCGGGTGCGACGAACGACTCGTAGACGTCGACGAGCACGGCGCGCTGCCGGTCGCTGAGGGCCGGGTCGCTCGCGATCGCCGCGAGCACGTCGGGCCCCGTATGCGTCGGAGCCGGGGCCTCGTCGAGGATGCCGGCCCGGATGTAGAGGGTCTCGGCGGAGACCTCGAGGCCGTGGGCCAGCTGTTGGAGGATCTCCGCGCTCGGCCGCTTCAGGCCGCGCTCGATCTGTGACAGGTAGGGGTTGGACACCCCGGCCAGCTCGGACAGCTGGCGCAGGGAGAGCTTGGCGTTCTGCCGCTGCTCCCGCAGGAAGGTCCCGAGATCCGGGCCGGGGAGCTTGCTCATGCCTCCATTGTGCTTGCTTTAGTTAGCAAAATGCAAACTGGAGGCAGCGTGAGCCTCCTCACACGGTCCGTGGGAACCCGCTGACAGCCGGTCATCGACCCGTCAGCGGCGCCGGACGCCGAGCAGTTCGCGGGTCTCCTGGGTCGACATCGGGGGCCGCTGCAGGAGGGTCGCGAGCTCGGCCGCTCGGGACACCAGCTCGTCGTTGTGGGCGACGGCCCGGCCCCGGGCATACACGAGGTTGTCCTCCAGGCCGACCCGCAGATGCCCCCCGGCCGCGAGCGCCGCCGCCACGATGGGCAGATGAGCGCGTCCGATGCCCGTGGCCGACCAGCTGGTGACCTCCGCCGGCAGCAGCGCGACGCCGGCGAGCAGGGCGGCAGGCGTGCCGGGCATACCCCCGGGCACTCCCGTCACGAAGTCGACGTGGACCTTCCCGCCGAACGGCAGCCCCTCCTCGTCGAGCAGCCGGCGCAGCGCCCTGACGTGGCCGAGGTCGAACAGCTCGAACTCGGGGACGACCTCCCGCTCGATGCTCTGGCGGTCGAGCCGCACCATGAACGGCCACGGGTTGAGGAACACGTCGTCGCCGAAGTTCGTCGTGCCGCAGGTCAGCGAACAGGAGTCGGGCTCGGCGTCGAGCACCGTCAGGCGCTGGTCGAGCGGGTCGTGCACCGAGCCGCCGGTCGACAGCTGCAGCACGAGGTCGGTCTGCTCGCGCAGCGCCTCGACTGCGGCCCGCAGCCGACCGTGGTCGAGGGTGGGCCGGTGGTCGGCGTCACGGATGTGCAGGTGGATGAGCGAGGCACCCGCCGCCTCGCACCGCCGGGCCGTCTCGACGAGCTCGTCGAGCGTCGTCGGCAGCTGCGGCGCATCGACCTTGCTGGTCTCGGCGCCGGTGGGCGCGACGGTGATGAGGGTAGGCGTGGACGCTCGGCTGGGTGTGGGTCGGCTCTGGCTCACGCCGTCATGATGTCAGCGGACCCGCCCACCGTCGCAGCGCCTCTCGTAGCGGCACTTGGGTCGTGGCAACGACACTCTCGCCGCTTCGACACCCGCTATGACCCCGGTGATCAGGGGTGAGCCGCCAAAGGTGACCTTTGGCGGGCCGAAGCCAAAGGTGACCTTTGGCGGGCCGAAGCCACGAGGGCGGTCAGCCGAAGGGGTTGGCGTAGCGGCCGGTCAGCTGGCTGGAGGCGCTGACGAAGTCGGCGTACCACCGGGTCGGGGTCGACGGCAGACCGCGGCTGGCCCGGTCGAGGCCGACGAGGTGGCTGTGCAGACCGGCGGCGTAGGCCTCGACGTTGCCGCTGGCGTCCTCCTCGCGCCAGGTGACGCGGGTGCCCGGCAGCCCGTCGCGCACCTCCGGCGCCAGCGCGACCGTCATCCGCGACGTGTGCGACACCCCCGCCCACTGCCACGTGACCACCAGCTCGCGCTCCGGCGTACACGTCAGCACCTCGCCCGTCGCCTCGCCCTGGTCGAAGACGCAGCGGAACCGGCCCCCGACGGCCAGGTCTCCGCTCACCGCGTTGACGTACCACTGCTCCAGACCGCTCCGGGTCGACAGGCGCTCCCACACCGCGTCCGGTGGCGCGGCCATCCACCGCTCCGCCTCCAGGGTCGAGGTGTCACCGGTCGAGGTCACAGCGGGGAGCTCCGCCGGGTATGCCTGGTCGCCGGCCGTCGCCCACAGCGGGTCGACGGCGGGCTCGATGGAGGCGAAGTCCGTGGGCCGGCCGGCCAGGGACGCTTCGAGCCGGGCCAGGAAGTCCTCCCATCCCGACCCGTACCCGGTGGCACCATCCCGGTCGAGGACCACGTGGTCGAGCTCGAGCAGGGTCTGGCCCTCCCCCAAGGGGGTCAGCCGCAGGTCGACGAGCGACGGCTCGTCCTGGCTCCACGCCCATCGCACGGTCAGCCGTTCGGGCCGGGCGCAGTGCAGGACCTGCAGGTGGGCGACGTCGTCGGTCCCCTCGGGCGGCGTGGTGTCGTCAGGCCCGCCCATCCAGAGCGTGACCTCGCCGCCCTCCCGCAGCTCCCCGTCCGGCCGACCCAGCCAGCGGGCCATGCGCGACGGGTCGGTCCAGGCCGACCAGAGGTCGTCGGCGTCGGTGTCGTAGGTGCGGGTCATCCGCAGGCCGTACCGGCCACCCGCGGTGGTGATCTCGCGGGTGGTTCCATCGACGAATTCGGCCATGAGGTGGTCGTGGGTCGTCGTCATCGTGAGCCTCCTGTGGGGCGCCGGGCCTTCCGGCCGCGGGCGATCTCGGTGTCGAGGGCGTCGAGCCGGCCGGTCCAGAACCGCCGGTAGCGCCCGAGCCACGCGTCGATGTCGCCCCACGGCTCGGACCCGACGGCATACAGGCGGCGGGTGCCGAGCGCCGTGACGGTGGCGAAACCGGACTCGCGCAGGACCCTCAGGTGCTGCGAGACCGCGGGGTGGCTGATGCCGAACTCCGCCCGGATGGTGTCCGCCAGCTCACCGGCCGCGACGTTCTCGTCGCGAGCGGCCAGCAGCTCGAGGATGCGCCGCCGGACCGGGTCGCCGAGGATGTCGAATGCGTGCATGGACATCATCCTTCACGCAAGGCTTAATTAAGTCAAGCTCACAATTCACTCAGGGCGTGACGACGACCTCCTGGGCCGCCGCGACGCCGCCCGCGACGAGCGGGGCGTCGACCGGGATGTTGCGCTTGACCAGGGCCAGGGCGATCGGCCCGAGCTCGTGGTGGCGCGCGACCGACGTCAGGAACCCCACGGGCCGGTCGCCGAGGACCACCGACGAACCCCGGTCGGGCAGCACGTGGCCCGATCCGTCGAGGTGGAGGAAGACGAGGCGGCGGGGCGGCCGGCCGAGGTTGTGCACCCGCGCCACGGTCTCCTGGCCCCGGTAGCAGCCCTTGTGCAGGTGCACGGCGGTGCGCAGCCAGTCGACCTCGTGGGCGATCGTGCGGTGGTCGGTCTCGAAGCCGAGCCGCGGTCGCCAGGCCGCCACCCGCAGCGCTTCCGCCGCCCACGTGCCGGCGAGCGGCCGGTCACCGACGGCGGCTTCGAGGTCGGCCCGGGGCACGATCACCTCGCGCCAGCGCCGGGCCGAGCCGGGATGGTCATCGGCCGTGCCGTAGGCCGCGGTGTCGCCGACGAGGTCGGGCCAGGGGTCGCGCCAGGCCAGGGGCTCCCCGTCCGCCGACTCGGCGGCGTGCGGCTCGCCCAGTACCGCGTAGTCGGCGGACCGGTCGGCGACCTCCACCCGCAGCATGAACCGCATCGAGTCGAGCCACGCCCGCAGAGCCGCCTCCGTGCCGGGTTCGACGGTCAGCCAGGTCGTCTCGCCGTCGTCGACGAGGTGCAGGGCGTGCTCGACGTGGCCCTTGGGGCTGAGGACCAGCGACTCGCGCGACGTGCGCGGCGCCAGGCCGGTCAGCTGCTGGGTGGTCATCGAGTGCAGCCAGGTGAGCCGGTCGCGGCCGGTGATGGTGAGGACGGGGCGCTGGGAGAGGTCGACGACCGCCAGCCCCTCCTCGAGGAGGCGCTGCTCGCGCATCGGGTCGCCGTAGTGCGCGGCCACCCCGGCGTCGACGCCGTGGTCGGCCACCGCGCCCGGTCGCGCGAGCAGGGGGGACACGGTTGCACCCGTGGTCGGAGCGGTGCTCGCGTCGGACAGCGGTGCGGTCGTCACGTTCGGGCCTCCCGGCACGTTGCGCACCAGCCGTGGATGGCCATGTGCGTCACATCAGGCTCAAAGCCCGTCGCGGCCCGGACATTCCCGGCGAGCTCGGCCGCCGTCGCCACCGGCGCCTCGGCCACGGTCCCACAGCCCAGGCAGACGAGGTGGATGTGGGTCGCGTGGCCGGCGAGGTGGTAGGTCGGAGCCCGGTGGTCGAGGTGGGTGTGGGCCACGACACCGAGCGCCTCGAGCGCGTCGAGCCCTCGGTAGATCGTGGAGAGCGGCAGGTCGGGGCCGCCGTCCGCGGCGACCCGGGCGGCGACCGCGTCGGGAGTGCCGTGCTCGAGCACGGTGAGGGCCTCGACGATGCGGCGCCGCTGTGGGGTCAGGCGCATCCCGTGGGCCCGGAGGGCCTCACCGAGGTCGCCGACGTCGCTCACCGGTCAGGTGACCCGCTTCAGCTGCGCGGAGACGTGGCTCTGCAGCTCCTGCCCGACCGCGGCCATGTCCATGACCCAGAACAGCTGCGACTCGACGAGGCCGTAGAGGCGGGTGCCGGCGTTGTACTCCTTGGCGTGCCGGCTCCGGATGACCCCGTCCGTCCTCAGCTCGACCTTGGCCGGCTCCATGGTGCCGTAGTACATCTCGACGACCCCCGTCGGATGCGCGAGCAGCAGCTCGACCTCGCGCATGTCCTCCTGAGGACGCCAGAAGCCGAGCTCGGTGGCGAGCGGGCGCACCTTCTCGCCGGTCTCGGGGTCGAGCAGCCAGGTGTGGCTGTGCCATTCGAGGAACCCGCGGCCGTCGTGCCGGCACTCGATCTCCTGGCCGAAGTTCACCGACTCGATCGTGGGGTAGCCGACGACGCCTGCGCCCTCCCACCGCCCGATCAGCCAGGCGAGGGGACGCAGCCGCACCGGAAGGTCGACATCGAGCTCGAACACCCGTGGATCGTAGCCTGGGACCCGTGAGCACCCCGGCCGAGAGCAGCCCACCCACCCCCGTGCCCGCTACCGGTATCGGTGGCCCGACCCGGCGGCTCGTCGTCAAGGTCACCTGCGGCGCCGAGGCGCCCGAGCGGTATGCGCAGGGGGTCACCGTCGCCGCGACGGCCCTGGCCAGCGGCGCCGAGGTCAGCCTGTGGCTCACCGGCGAGGCGACCTGGTTCGCGGTGCCCGGCACGGCGGAGGCGTTCGAGCTGCCGTATGCGGCGCCGCTGGCCGACCTGCGCGACGCCCTGCTGGCGGGTGCCCAGGTCACCGTCTGCACGCAGTGCGCCGCCCGTCGGGACCTCTCCGACGAGGACCTCCTCCCGGGGGCGCGGGTCGCGGGAGCGGCGACCTTCGTCGAGGAGATCCTCGAGCCGGGCGTCCAGGCGCTGGTCTACTGACGCCCCCTCAGCCACCAGATAGGCGTGGGCTGGTCGCCATTCCGACCCTGCGGCGCCCATGGGGCGCGGGACGGTCCCCGGCGGCTCAGCCCGAGGCGACGCGGGCCACGAGGTAGACGAGGACGCCGACGACCAGCACGGACGCCGCCCCGACCGAGACCGCGGCCTGCGCACGGACCGCTCCGGGGAGGTCGAGCAGCACCCGCAGCAGCGAATGGGCGACGGCGCTGACGAGCAGCCCTAAGATCGCGGCGCCGAGGAGTGGCAGCCCTGTGACGAGCCCCGCAGCCAGCACGGCCACCCCGGTCCCGGCGACCCCGGTGGCCAGGGCGACCCAGGGCGCCGTTCCCCGCCGGCGCAGGGCCACGACGAGCACGGCGGCAACGGCGACCGCCGACATCGCCACGGCGACCCAGCGGTCACCGCGGGCCTCCCCCGGCAGCGAGATCAGCGGAGCCCCGCACGCCGTGATCGCCAGGGCGGAGACCGAGGACGCGAGGCCCTCGGTGAGCCGCGGGCGCCCGTGGCGCCGGAGGACCTGGTGCAGCATGGCCGCGACCACGCTGACGGCGAGGGCGGCCGGCACCCACACCAGGTGGGGCTCGGTGCGGGTCAGTACGACGGTGACGCAGATGCCGAGGACGCCGACGCCGGTGACGAGCGTGGCGGAGCGCGCGCTGGGGGCCCCCGTGAGGGAGGCCCAGCCCCACACCATGACGACGGCGGTGAAGGCGGTGGCGAGCGCGGTCAGCACCCCCCCGGCGTAGGCGGAGAGCCCCAGGAGCAGGGCCAGCGCCACGCCGGAGCCGGCCGCCGCGAGGAACGCCGGTCCTGACGGCGGCTCTCCGGACGGGTCGGTCCGCACGGACATCGCCCGGCGGGCCTGTGCCTCGCGGGCCG